>CACYVR010000183.1 GCA_902777885.1 uncultured Methanobrevibacter sp. | reverse complement strand
GATATTGTCCATATCTATGATAATACAAATGTTCCATTTAGAATATTTAAGAAAAGAAAAGATGTTTTCCATTGGGAAAATAAGTATTGGAGCTTTTCAGACATTGAAAAACTTACTGGAATAGAAGAATATGAAAATTGATATCAAGTAATAGATGCTCATTACTATTTAAGATCATTTCATGTATGGTATTGTGTAGGAGCGAAAAGTATATTATATTTTATATAATATATGGGCAAAATCCCTTTTATGAAGCTTTTTAGAATTATAAAAGAATATTATTATTTTTAGATTTAAACAATTATAATGATGCAAATTAAATGGAAGATTATTTAATAGAAACCCCAAGCATTGATTATATGAATTTTCATATCCAAGAAAGGGTTCAGGAATTAAAGAATCAATCAGATGATAATTTGGATTATATCAAAAGAAGTTATATCTTTGTTAGGGATGAAATTCCTCACTCATGGGACATTAAAACAGAAGTAGTTTCAAGAACTGCCAGTGATGTGCTTAAAAATAAAACTGGAATCTGCTGGACAAAATCATGTCTTCTTGCAGCACTTTTAAGAGCAAATGGAATTCCGTCAGGCATCAGTTACCAACTGCTTACAAGAGCAGATGATGATAGTGAAGGTTATATGATTCATGCTTTAAATACAGTGTATTTAAAAGATTTTAATAAATGGATCAGACTCGATGCTCGAGGAAATAAAGAAAATATTAATGCATACTTCAGTTTGGATGAGGAACACTTAGCCTATACTGTCCGAAGTGAATTGGGCGAAATTGACTATCATGATAATCATGCAGATTTAGATGATAGGCTGGTTAATATTCTGATGGAAAGTGAGAGTATACAAGAAATTACAACAGACTTTGAGTTTTAGTCAAATTCACATCAATAAAGTTAATATTAAGCAAAAAAATAGATTTTTTTTTAAGATTGAATAAGGATAAATTTGTTAAATAAATCTTGACACATCCTCATTCAACATTCATAACTATAGGTTGGCATCATGCCACCAAACATCATAAGATGTCAAATAATATTTTAAATATCAATATTTATAAATGTTTTTATTTGGCCTAATTTTAAGTTAAAACAATATTTTATTACTAAAACAATTTTACACATTCAGAACAATATTTATTTTAAAAAATAATAAATCATAAATAGTTTTAGGACAAAATATCTAATTCTAAAACATTAATATAAATTATGTAACTGTTGTGTTTTCATTCTATACTCCAACTTTTAGGTTGTGGATGAATTGCAAAAGAATAATTTTTATATAAATTATTGAATGCTTATTTATATATTATCATTCAATATATTGAATAAATATTTATATTATATCATTCAATATATTATCAAAGAGGTGATTATCATGAATCCTGAAAATGAAGATTCATTTTATGATTTTTTACAAAGTCAAATTACGGACACTCCATTATCCCTAAACAATGAATTGTCCAATATGGGAGTTAAATTTAACCATAGGGATGATTTTGATGAAATAAAACTTTTAATGGATGAATTTATCGATGGAAATAATGTTAATCGTTATATTGTATTGCCCGGTCTAAGGGGTGTTGGAAAAACAACAATTCTATTTCAGGCATATGACTATCTATTGAATCAAAAAAATATCAATCCCGAACAGATTTTATATTTTTCATGCGAAGAGCTAAATAAAATAGAAGACTGTGATATCTATGATACAGTTAAATATTATCTAAAGACATTCCATAACTCATCACTGCAGACGCTCAACGAAAAGATATTCCTATTAGTCGACGAGTCGCACTTTGACAAGGATTGGTCGATTTCAGGCAAACTAATCAATGATAAATCAAAAAACATTTTCATGATTTTTACAGGTTCATCTGCAATAAATCTGGAGTATAATGCCGAAGCAGCGAGAAGAATGATAAGATATCCGATAACACCATTAAATTATTCACAACACCTAAAATTAAAATACAATTATCAAACTGACATTTCCAATGATTTGGTTGACTTATTGTTCAATGGTAATGTTGATGCTGCAATCATAAAAGAAAATAAGATTAATCGTGATTTATTGAATTTAAAGAATTATAATTCTATGGATTGGGATAACTATTTTAAATTCGGCGGATTTCCATCTGTGATGCATGATACCAATTACAGAAATGCATCAAAAAAATTGTACTATTCGGTTGAAACTGTAGTGACAAAAGATCTGGGAACAATGAACAACCTAACGGCCAATACGCAAACCAATGCATTAAGGTTGATGAAATTTTTAGCAGAAAAATACCCTGGTGACATATCACAAAATGCACTTGCAAATAAAATCAAAACATCGGCTGGAAGTGTAAATACAATAATGGACTTGCTTGAAAAGACTCATTTAATATTTCACACAGAACCCTATGCCGGTGCAAATGCAAGAGCAAAAAAATCATGGCAATACTATTTTGCAACCCCAAGCATAATGCATGCAATTAATCTCAAATTCGGATTTTCATCTATAAAATTGAGCGAATATGAAGGGATATTGCTTGAAACATTAGTCGGATCGAACCTCGTCAACCTGAAAAATAGTGAAAGATTCTTTGATTTTGGCATATTTTATGACACATATAAAGTGAAAAAGCAGCGTGTTGACTTTATAATAAAAAAAGATTTTGATGAGGTAATTCCAATAGAAGTTGGGCATGGCAATAAAGGTACCAGTCAAATCAATGATGCGATAAGAAGATATAAAGCTCCACATGGAATTGTTATATCAGATACAACAAAAACTATTGAAAAAGTTGATAATGTAATATTCGTGCCAATAAAAACTTTTTCATTAATGTAAAATATTGAAATTTGGGAAGTATAATTTATTTCC
>CACYVR010000182.1 GCA_902777885.1 uncultured Methanobrevibacter sp. | reverse complement strand
TTTAGGACTCATAAAATTGAGGCTTATTAATTATATTTAGGACTCATAAAATTGAGGCTTATTAATTATATTTAGGACTCATAAAATTGAGGCTTATTACAATACATACTTATGAATTCATAGTATATAAATATATTGTTTTTTCAAGTAGTGTCAAATGTTAGCTCTTGATTTCCTTTTTTTAATCCACCTATTTTTGAAACATTATTTGGTTGAATACTTCCTTCAATAGTTCTAAATTTCTTTTTGTGTAATATTGGCGAGATAGTGTTTATGTAAATCAATTAAAACTCAGTGTAACAATATTTTAAATAAGATCTACAAGTCAACCTAAATCTAATTTTGGCGGACACCCTAATAATTAAAAAAAATAAATTATAAAATTATAGAATTTTCATCAAATTAAACCATAATGTTTAAGTTAATATAACCAAATATACTATTGTGGGATTATAATGAATATTTTAAAATCTTATAATGAAAAGGAATTAACTTTATCAGTTGAAGGACGTATTAATAGTGTTACATCAAAAGAGTTAGATAAAGGCATTAATGATGAATTAGGCAATTTTGACTCTTTAATCTTAGATTTTGCTAATTTAGATTATATTTCAAGTGCAGGTCTTAAAGTTTTAATTGCAACACACAGGAAATTAAACCCTGAAAATATCCCATTCATTATTAAAAATGCTAATGACGTAATTATGGAAGTATTTCGACTGTCCGGTGTTGATAGGATTTTGGAGATACAATGAACTCAATTGTATTGGAACCTAAAATAAATGAGTTAGATACTTTAAATGAGTTTATTATAAAGGAACTTTCCAAAGAAGACTTTCAAGTCACTTTAATTGTTGAAGAAATATTTGTCAATATTGTACATTACTCAAATACAGAATTTATCATTGTTAATGTCAAATATGAAAAGCCAACATTAACAATAGAGTTCATTGACAATGGGTTTGAATTTAATCCTCTTTTAAAAGAACATGATGGCCCCCCATATGCTATTAATGAAACACAACTGGGGGGAGCAGGGATTTATTTAACTAGAGAAATGGTTGATAAAATTGAGTACCATTATGAAAATAATGAAAATCATTTAATGATTATTAAAAATGTGGAATAATGATTGATAAAATAAAAAAAATATTCATACCATTTATTTTGATGATTGTTTGCGAAATGCTTCTTTCATCAAATGCCGTATTAGATTTGGGACTATATTGTCCACATATAGGTTTATTTTTCGTTTTTGGATTATTGCTCGGACCATATGGTGCTTTGGGTGGAGTATTAGGGCATATTGTAATAAGTTTTTCGGATGGATGTGCGCCCCTAGAAATAGTCTTTTCATCTATTTTCAGCTTTGGAGTTTCATATTTGGCATATAAACTTTGGTACTCTAAATTTAGAAACCAAAAAATTATGAAACCTAGATTAGACAGCATTTATCATCTCACCATATTTATATCAATAATAATTCTGTGCGGATTGATTTTTTCAGTAGTTCATGAAACTTTATTTTCATTTTATTTTTTCACAACTGATTTGAAAGAATATTCAACTATTGCATTTTTTTTGAACTTTATTAATATTGCTTTTATCACGGGAATCATAAGTATTTGGCTTTCTAAAAAGATCGATTTTATAGAAACTCCAAAAACAACAAACAAACATGTGAATAAAAAACTATACAGAATATTATTTTATTCATTGCTGATTGTTACTGTAATATCATCAATATCTAAGATATTAATTGTGAATAAAGAAATACTACTTGGTGAAACAATATTAATTGGAATTTTATTATTCTGCTATTTAACAAAACCATTTGTAGATAAAATAGAATCTCCCCATAAGAATTCGATAATTGAAGATATTATTCAAAAGTTTCTTATATTAATATTGGGTATTTGTTTTTTGGGGATGATTATCTCTCATTTCATTTATCATCTAATAGATATTGATGTTAATTTGACCATATATGTAATGATGGGTCTCATACTAACCGACGCAATTATAATTTTTTCATTTATTCCAGGAATGATTATTTTAAGATATACCGAAAAAAGAGTAATACACCCACTTTCATCATTTTCTGAAATTGAAAAGTTTATCAAAGAAAATGAAAAAATTGAATCCGAAGGTTTGGTGAATTTATATTCAAAGTATATTAATGAAAAAAATGAAATTGGAACTCTGGCCAAATCATATACTGATTTGATTAAGCACAATAACAATTATATTGAAAATATTCACGAAATTGAAGGTGAAAAAGAACGTATTAAAGCAGAACTTGATATTGCATCAAAAATTCAAGACGCCAACCTTCCCCATGATGCTATAAAAAATGAAAATTATTATATCACAGGTTATTCGCATCCGGCAAAGGAAGTTGGAGGAGACTTTTTTGATTATTATGAATTGGATGATGATAATTTAGCTATTGTAATCGGCGATGTATCAGATAAGGGTGTTCCGGCAGCATTACTTGCTATGGTCAGCCAGGTCATGATAAAACACATATTTAACCAGGAAAGAGATCCTTCAAAAGTCCTATCTTTAATAAACAATCAATTATATAAAAATAATCCTGAGGGAATGTTTATTTCATTATGGGTTGGCATTTATAATAAAAATACTAAAAAGTTAATATTTTCCAATGCAGGACATAATCTTCCATTAATAAAAGAAGACGGCCAATTTAAATATTTAAATATTTATCCAGGAATTATTATAGGAATTCTTGAAGACTTTGAATATAAAACTGAGGAAATAACATTATCAGATGAATTGATATTATATACTGATGGAATCACTGATGCCACCAATGACAATGATGAATGCTATGGTGAAGATAGGCTTTTAAACTTTTTAAACAAAATTAAAA
>CACYVR010000181.1 GCA_902777885.1 uncultured Methanobrevibacter sp. | reverse complement strand
GTCTCATTGATGAAATAAGGATATGTATCGCACCGAAAGTTGTCGGCGGAGTTAATGCAAAAACTTTATTTGATGGTGAAGGTTTTGATACAATGGATGAGGGGGTTGATTTGGAGTTGACCGATTCATTCAACTTGGGAAAAGACTTGATTTTAACTTATAAAGTTTTAAAATAATTTCTTAAAACATTCCTGCATAACCTAAACTTTGACAAATGCAGTACCTGCATAATGACCGTTTATCATTGATGTATTTAATCCGTCCTTTGCAGTAATATGAACCATTAAATTCATAAACTTCATCTTTTTTATCTTCACTAAATGGATGTAGAGGTTTTTTGGCTATAAATGCCAAATAAAGAGATAAATATTTTGTGAATTCACGGTTTTCAACATCGCCACCGGCGTATGTGTCGAAGTAGTAGTTAATGTCGCCTTTCATCTTGTTGATGGCACTGTCTTTAATGTCAAAATCGTCTTTAATTTCAATAGAATAGATTTCGTCATAGGCTTCGGAATTGTATTTGGCTAGTTTTTTAACTAACGGATCTTTATATCTATCATCAGTAACCTTATTTTTAAGATATTCGATAGGATAGTCTTTCAGTTCAGCTTTGATTATTTTTAAAAGTTTGGATGCTTTCATAAGATTCCTTTGCTTTTCAATAATTCACGAGGATTGTCTACAATGGCTTTCATGGTTTCCTCATCACTTAGGCCTGCCCCACGTGCTATTTCGTATGATTTTTCAAATGTTATTAAATTATCTGGTGAGTGTGTGTCTGTATTAACTAGTAATTTATTGCCTACTTCACGGGCAATGCTTGCAACATGTCCGTTTCCAAGGCAATGGCCTTTACGTGCACTAATTTCTAAATAAATATCATTTTCAAGTGCAATTTCAGCTTCTTCACGAGTAATTAAACCTGGATGGCCTAGAATATCAACATATTTTGATTTTACTGCAGCCAAGTTTGTTCCTGGTGTTACAGGTTCATTTAATGTTTCACCATGGACAACAACGATTTTTGCACCTAATTCTTTAGCTCTTTTAGCTATTCCGTCAATGGATTCTACTGGTGCATGAGTAACTTCAGCTCCTAAAACAACCGTCATATCCCAATTTTCGTTTACATCATCTATTGCTGACTGTATTTTAGGTATTTCATCCACATTGGAATAATCTACATGATCTGTAATTGCTATTGCTTCATGATTCAATTTTAAAGCTCTTCTTGCAAGTTCTGATGGTAATAATTCTCCGTCACTAAACAAACTGTGCATATGCAAATCTATTCTTTTATTCATTTAAAAACCTCGATATTCTTATGATTTAAGTTTATTCATATTATAATTTAAAGATTACTTTTAATCACATGTTCTCTTTAAGTTGAACTTTAATTCATGATTACTCTTTTTTTAAAGAAAATGAATTGATGCCCTATTTTTAAATAATGATAATAAAAAATATTGAAATTGGCTGGTTGGTGGTTTTAATTTCAATTTCAACGATTTAAATAATAAAAAAATCGATATGGGAAAAGTTGCCTAACAAATTAATTTTCAATCCATTCAATTCTATTTTTAACTACTTTTATATATTATCAGGAATATAGTCTTACTTAATAAAACTTTTTAAAGGAGATTATGTTATGATAGCTAAAGCTGCAAAAATAGCAGATGGAGTTTACTGGGTAGGTGTTCTCCATTGGAATAGTAGAACTTTCCATGGATACGGCATTCCAGGAACTACCTATAATGCATACTTAGTATTTGGTGAAGAAAAAACTGTATTGATAGATAATGTCTATGGTGGACTTGACAATCAATTATATGCAAGAATTGAGGATGCATTTGCACAAGAAGGTAAAGACATTAAAATTGATGTGTTTGTTCAAAACCACTCCGAAATGGATCATTCAACTCATTTAAGAGAAACCATTGAAAAATATAATCCTGAAGCTGAAATTTATGCTTCTCCTAATTGCGCTAAATTCTTAGAAGAACAATATCATAATTTTGGAGATTTGGAAATCAATACTGTTCAAACAGGTGATGAAATCGATATTGGAGGTAGGACTCTTGCATTTGTTTCTGCTCCAATGTTGCACTGGCCAGACAGCATGTTTACTTTTTTAGTTGAAGAGGGTATTTTATTCTCCAATGATGCATTTGGTCAGCATGTATGTCACTCTAAAAGATTTGATGAAGACTATTCTTTAGATGTCTTGGAAAAAGAAGCCCAAAAATATTATGCAAATCTTGTCACATTAGGTTCACCTATGCTTAGAATGAAACTGCAGGAGTTAACCGACAACGGTATTGTGGATCAAATTAAAATGATTGCTCCATGCCACGGTCAAATCTGGAAAAACCCTGGTTTTATTATTGATTTATATTCCAAATGGGGTTCAGGTGTTTGCAAAGATAAAATCACTATTATTTATGATACTATGCACCACTCAACTGAAAAATTGGCTTTCCAAATTGCAGAAGGTATTGCCAGTGAAGGCGTTGAAGTTGCAATGTACTTTATGCAAGAAGATGGTCCTGACGATGCCATTACCGACATTTTAGATTCAAAAGCCATTGCACTTGGTGCTCCAACCATGATGAACAAGCCGTTCCCACGTATCGGTAACATGATGTACTGGCTTGACTGTGTAAACTTTGCAGGAACCACCAGTAACAAAAATGCATTGATCTTTTCATCAAAAGGATGGGGTGGAGGAGCTATTGCTAAACTCCAATTGTTCCGGATGAAGATGTCTTACAAGAGGCATTCAATAAGGGTGTAGAGCTCGCTAAATCTATTAAAGAATAATTTAATTTATTCTTATTATTTTTTTCTTATTTTAATTCCTATTTTTTTGAGTTTTTAGATTGTTTTGTCCTCAATTGTTTTTAAGAGCAACAAATAGTTTTAAATTTGTAATATATTGTGGTTCTCAAGGCAAGTTAATATTAATTCCAAAAAAGCAATTATGGCTAAAATTTGACCTTGTTAAAGATAAATCTAGAAATACCAATATTAGACAAAATACTATCCAAATTAGCAATTTTTTCACCTTTATCATTCTTATCCACTTTAGATGGATAAATCCTAACTTCTAAATTCTTATTAACAACATTCATAATAATAAATCACCAACGGAACCATTTATGTTAACTCAAAGTAGATTTATAATAAAATATTGACACTACACTATATATAAAGAAATACCAAGATCATTTGACGAGTATTCTGCAAAACATAAAAAAACAAATGATAATCCAAATATCAAAAAAAATATAGAAAAATAATTCATTCCAGAAAAAAAGTATACCAATTTAAAAAAAATACCATTTAACATTCAAAATAATCTAAAAAACAAAAAAAGAAACCAACAACCAATTATAATATAGTATACCTCCATTACATTGCAATTCATACCCAACCTATAAGGTTGGGGTGTTTTTGCAAATTATGATAAAATTATTTTGTCTCTGTTTTTCATACCTTTGATTATTGAATTGTTTATAAAATTCCCAAAATAATTAAATAGGAATTCAAATAAATATGTTAATATAAATAATGGAGTAAATTATTATGAGTAACGATGAAATTTTATCCAAATTCGGAATTTCTAAAAGATTGGCTTATGGTTTAATATTTCAAAGTATACTGGTGATATTTGCAACTATAATCAGTTTATGGGGTGTTTTTAAATTATATAATCAAACAGGCATTACTTTGAATTATACAACAAATATTATTTCATTAATTGTTTGTATTTCACTTATTTTATATTCATTCAGTCGTTTTAATAACAAAAAGTATCATGACGCTCTTTTCATTATTTCTATTATTTTATACATTGTTTTAATCATATTTGGATTGTTTACAATGTCTCTTAACATTAAAAACCCTATGACTTTATGTACATTGATAACATTAATATCCGCAATATTTTTCTTGCATGAACATATAAAAAGCTTTAAAAGTGCAAACTATGCTATGATGGTAATTGTTATTTCATCATTTATTGTAGTTATCTTTAATATAATGGGAGGAATGCCCTGGTTTGTTGCTGTTAAGTATCTTATCATACCTGTTACAATTGCTTTAACTTACTTTGAAAGAGCTCAAAGCGGTAAATATGAGTTTATATAATGTATATTGTTGGATAATTAAGAAAAAAATGGGATTTGATTTCTTATCATCTTCTTTTTTACATTATATAACTACTATTTTTTTTAAAAATAATAATTAACTAATTAGTTTACAGTTTTAGAAAATATAAACTTAAATATTAATTTTTAGGAAAAATTAGGGTGTTTCATTTTTTTCTAAATTTTAATTGTTGTGTTTAGCAACATTTATATATTTCTTTTTTCAAATATACTATTAAAAATGAAGGTGTTTTTATGACTAAAGATTTAGTAATTTATTTTTCTCGTGCAGGTGAAAACTACTTTGGTGGTGTGTTAAAAAATATTGAAAAGGGTAATACTGAAGTAATAGCCGAATATATTGAAGATTTGACTTCAGCTGATTTGTTTAAGGTAGAACCGGCAGTTGAATATCCTGCAGATTATATGAAATGTATTGATGCAAGGCCTGAAATAAAACAGGCATTAACGGATATCGGTGAATATGATACAATTTTTATAGGTTTTCCAAACTGGTGGGGAACTCTGCCTATGCCGATGTGGACTCAACTGGAACAGCTGGATTTTACAGGCAAAACCGTTAAACCTTTTGTAACTCATGAGGGCTCTGGTTTTGGTTCTGCTGAACGAGATTTGAAAAGACTATGTGACGGTGCAGAAATCAAAAAAGGCTTGTCAATTCCAGGGGCAAAAGTATATGATGTAAAGGATATGGTTGCCCATTGGATTGAGGATCCGGGGGCAAATGTATATGATGTAAAGGATATGGTTGCCCATTGGATTGAGGAATGAACAAATTTATTATTCATCATCACCATATTTTCTATTATGACAGTTTCACTTTTCATACCCTCACATATTACAGGATTTTTCAGCATTGAGAATAATCCTGATCCTTTAAAAAATGGATCCTGCGGTGCCGGTTTTTTACTGGACCGTGGAGTTAAAACCACAATAAAAAACTCTTCTGAATTTAAAATAGATGTTAATCAGGGTTCAGATATTGTAATCAATGAAGTCTTGAAATACTTTGATATTGATAAATCATTTAAAATTATTCAAGACATTCAATTTCCCATCGGTGGAGGATTTGGAACTTCGGCTGCTTCCGCTTTAAGTTTATCACTTGCATTAAACGAATTTTTTGATTATGGCTATTCACGGATTGAATGTGGCCAGATTGCACATAAGGTTGAAGTTGCCTTAAGTGGAGGATTGGGTGACGTTATAGGTCAAACCGGTTCGGGATTGGTTTTAAGAACTCGACCTGGGGCTCCGGGTGTCGGTAAAATAGAATCTTTTGAGGAAGAATTATTTATAGCCACCAAATTCTTAGGGAAAATAGATACTGCTTCTGTAATACAAGACTCTGAATATAAAAAAACAATATCTGACAATGGGCATGAATGTTTGGAGAAATTCAAGAAAAATTCTAATGTGGAAAACTTTTTAAAACTTTCATTGGAATTTTCTCAAAATACTAAATTAATGACAGACGAAGTTCAATCTTTGGTTAATTATTTTAATTCTTTGGATGATATTTTGGGATCTTCA
>CACYVR010000180.1 GCA_902777885.1 uncultured Methanobrevibacter sp. | reverse complement strand
CAAGAAGCACAGACTTTTTTACGTATGTGATAAGTGTTTCTACCACATCTTCTACATCTGATATGGGTCTTTTTATTCTTTTTACCCATTGATGGAGTTCCCTTGGACATTGATACACCTCCTCCATTATTTATATATTAATTCTTAGTTAGCTTAAAACAATTATTGAATAATATTTATGGTGAAATATAAACAATATTGTCTCCTCTAATGAGGACAACACCTAATCTTTTAGTAATTTCTCCGTCATTTAACTCTTCAGCATCGTTGAGAACTAAGTTCATGTGTTAAAACTGGAGCATCGATAGATTTTCCTAATGCATCAAGTGGTCTTTGAACATTTTGTCCGCTCATTATATCACCTTATATTACCATTAATTGTATTTTTTTATAGTTTTTTGAAAAGTAATAAGTCTTAAAACAAATACTTGTATTAGAAATAATATAATCAAGTTAAGATAAGACAAAACCTAATTAAAACTAATAATAAATTATATACTCTTCCTAATATATAAATGTTAGTATTTTTAAGCCAAATAATAGTCGTCAAATGCTCTCTTACACTTTTCTTTTATAATATATATTCTTAAACCATTAAATACCATGCACTTCAATAAACACGAATACACAAAATTGCTGACATACATATTATCAAACTGCTATGACAAGCCACATGTGGGAAAAACAGTCATAGCCACAGCATTATACTTTACTGATTTTAATTATTATGAACTCTATGGAGAGCCCCTAACAAAAGAAACATATGTAAAGTCCAAAAAGGGAATACAGCCAATCCACTTCAACAAGGTAACCGAAGAACTGATTGAACGAAAGAAAATATACTTCAGAAAAGAAGCCTATTACCACACGACACTGCACAAATACTATCTGAATAAAATACCCAACATCAAATATCCACAAAAGAAAAGAAACATAATAAACACAAGCATCATGTATCTGATTACCAAAAACGCAACAAGCCTATTGAAATATGTAAGCAAAGACCCTCCATTTAAAAATACCGATTTTAATCAGGAAATAGATTATAACAATGTATATTTTAGAGATTCAAGATATTCAATTAGAAAAAAATTTATTAATTTATAAAACAAAAAAATTATTATATTAATAAAAAAGGGAAAACCATGGCAATAAAAGTTAAAAAAAGAAATTTCTTAAAAAAGAAAAAAATAAAACAAATCAAAAATGATTTAGGCGAATACGGCGGATTGCTTGAAAACAAGAAGAATGTTGAAATCCTGGAAGCAGAACCGAATTCATTTATTCTGGTGGATGGCGAACCTTATATCATAATAATAGACGATAAGGCATTTCCAACATTAAAAGCCGCGCTGGATAATGAAATTGATGGAAAAAGCGTTACCGTGGATATGGGAGCAGTACGCTTTGTAACAAACGGCGCCGACATAATGAGTCCGGGAATAGTTGCTGCAGACGACGGTATTTCACCTGGAGACATCGTTTTAATTGTAGATGAAACACACAACAAGCCACTGGCCATTGGAATCAGTTTAATAACCGGCGAAGAAATGGTTGAAAACGATTCAGGTAAAGCAATAGAAACAAAACACTATGTTGGCGATGAAATCTGGAACTTTGAACTTTAGGTGGTGCTATGGCTGAATTACGATACAGAGCAGGAAATATCCATGACCCAGGAGTCCATAAAATCGGAATAATCGCACTCGGATCCCATCTGGAAAACCATGGCCCCGCACTGCCCATAGATACCGATGCAAAAATAGCAGCACACATCGCATTTCAATCATCCCTAAAATCCGGAGCAAAATTTTTAGGAATAATATTTCCTGCATATGAACTGGATGAAATAGACCACGGCATACATGTTTCCCTCAACACATTAAAGGAAAACGTTATAGAGACATTGAACTCAGCTAAAAACTTCCTGGATATTGAAAAAGTCGTAATAGTAAATGCCCATGGTGGAAACCTGCCATTAATGGCTGAACTCTGGGATATTGAAGATAAAACCGATTTGATAATAGTAATGAACAATAAGATAATCTCAACGGAAGGTCCTCATGCCGGAAGCGGAGAACTGTCCATGGCAAAAGTCCTGGGCATAATAAACGAAGAAGAAGTGAAAAATCAGGCCGATGTAAACAAATACATTGAAGTGGGCCTGCACGGATTTAAAAAAGCACGTGAAAACGATCCAAATATTGAAGAAGGAGCACTGGACGTAGAAGAAAATGGAGTATATGTTGATGAGGAATATGGTCATCAACTCTTTAATCTAGCTATTGATACAGTACTCTTCGATATCGAAAAACTACTTGATTTTTAAAAATATACTCATTAAACCACTTTTGCAGTCCTGTTAGTAGGAGTTGGAGTAGGAGTAGGACTAGGTTCGGGACTAGGAGTCGGAGTAGGACTAGGAGTCGGAGTAGGACTAGGATTAGTATCTTCTTTAGTTTCTACATTGGAACTACTGCGATCACTAGAAGTTTGAACAGAACCTTTGGAACTGGAAGAACTCTTATCTGAGTTAAACTCAGTTGCATTACCAAAAAATGAAGTATCATTAGTTTTATTTCCAAAATCCAAGTTTAAATGATATGTACCGGTCATAGCTGCAAAAGCTCCTGCAAAACAAAAAGCTAAAACAGAAACAATAAAAATAACCAATACCATTGCAGAACGACTTGCCATATTGAACACCTTTGTAAAAAATTATTAACAATAATATGTTCGATGTATAATATAAATTTTTTTATTCAAGGAAAGTAAAATGAAACCTTGAAATTTCCGGCAAAAAAGTTGAAGATGTGATAAATATATAAAATTTAAAAATATAATTTAATATATGAAAACGATAGCAAAGGCAGTTGAAAGTGAAATAAATGTCAAAAAGTCACAGTTCATATGCCATTTATTTCCAACAAAAACCAAAAAGGAAAGTAAAGAAATCATTATAAAAGTTAATGAAAAATATAGTGATGCCACCCATAACTGTACTGCCTATATCGTCAGTGACGGAGAGGGTTTTGATGATGACGGAGAACCTGGCGGAACTGCGGGAAAACCTATGATTAATGTTTTAAGGAAAAATGACCTGCATAATGTGACTGCTGTCGTTACCAGATATTTTGGTGGAGTAAAGCTTGGTGCCGGCGGACTTGTAAGGGCTTATTCCAAATCTGTTTTAGAAGCCATTAATGAA
>CACYVR010000179.1 GCA_902777885.1 uncultured Methanobrevibacter sp. | reverse complement strand
TCCATATCCTCTCTTTTTCTAATTTGAAATGCAGGCAATTTGGTTATTATTTTGACTTTATCCTTATATTCTCCAGTTAATATATTTCCCAGAAATTTTTCACTTTCCCCATAGATGTATGCGGTATCAATTATATTAACTCCATTATCTATCGCATAATAAATCTGTTCTTTGGCCTTTTCAAAATCGATTCTGCCGTTTTTCTGTGGCAGCCTCATTGCTCCAAAACCTAGAGGTGAAAGTTCTTCCTGTGTTTTTGGAATCAATCTGTTTTTCATAATTTTACTTTAATTCTTATTTAATATATATTCTTTGAGTAAAATTTTATTAACAAATGGTTGAAAATAAGTAATTTTTTAATTTTTGTGCAATAATTATCATTTTAAAGTAGCATGATTTATACTTCTTTAATGGACAGAATAGATATGGAATCATTGTTTAATGATTAATATAAGTCCTTTTGCCTCGTTTTTTTGTATTATTAATAATGAGTTCTGTAATATTATCATGATAAATCATTATATTTATAAAGTATCTTTTACATATTATTTATTAATTTTAATTATGAAGTGGATATCATGTTAACCTCTGTTCAAAAAGAAATATTGCAAACGCTAATAAATTTATATCAATCTTCAGATGGAAAATCCATAAAGGGAGAAGACATTGCTGAAGTTATGAATAGAAATCCAGGAACAATTCGTAACCAGATGCAATCACTTAGAAGTCTCAGTCTGGTTAAGGGAGTTCCCGGTCCAAGAGGTGGATATAAACCAACAATTGAAGCATACCATTCCTTAAATATTTCTATTTCTGATAAAGAAATTAAAGTTCCCATCTATAAAAACAATAAAAGATTGGAAGATATTTCTGTTGCAAAAATTGAATTTACTTCCGTACCACAGCCGGCTGAATGTGAAGCTGCCATAAAAGTGCTTGGAAGTATTAAGGATTTAAACCTTGGAGATACAGTTAAAATTGGTCCAACACCTGTAAACAATTTAAGCATTATAGGTGAAATCGTTGGAAGAGATGATATGGATAATATCCTGCTTTTAGATACAAACACCATAAGAAGCATACCTAAAATAACTGTAGGCGATATTGCAAGCAGAAATGTTATTTCCCTAAAGATTGACTGCAATCTGAAGGAAGCTGCAAGAATATTTTCACAGAATGCCATTGACGGCGCACCTGTAATGAAGGATGGAAAAGTGGTTGGCGTATTTACAGCTACCGATTTGATACATGCCTTTGCAGAAGATATGGATGATGCTACTGTCGGTGATTTGATGTCAACTGATGTTATTATCATTAATGAAGACTTAAAACTGGTAAAAGCTATTGAAATATTATTTAAAAAATCTATTTCAAGACTGATAATAGCGGATAATGATAATAACTTACTTGGAATTGTAACAAGAACGGATTTAATAGATTCAATAACTAATTTTAAGCAATTCCCGATTCATATTAATTAGTGTGATTTGATGAATAAAGTTAATCAATTAAATGTTAAAAAAGATATGAAGGTATCTGAATTAATAGAGCAGTTTAATAAATCAGGCGTTTTAGGCTCCGGCAGGGTAGCTAGAGCTTCCAATATTTTATCAGACATGATAAACGATGAGGAAATGAATGTCTTTATGAGCCTTGGTGGACCTTTGATTCCCGGAGGCCTTAGAAACATCGTAAGCCACATGATACGAAATAAACATGTAAATCTTATTATTTCAAGTGGAGCCAATATCACTCATGATTTGCTTGAGGCATTTGGCGGTAATCATTATCGTGATGAAGGACGTGACGATGAGGATTTAAATGCTGAGGGAATAGGAAGAATTGCAGACATTAATGTGGGATCTGATGATTTTACAATATTTGAAAGTGAAATAATTAAGATTTTTGAAGATATCTCTGCACGCAAGCCTAAAATATCAATCCAGGAATTGCTGTATGAAGTTGGTTTGCTTATAGATGATGAAAATTCATTTTTAGCAACTGCAGCACGTATGAAAACACCTATTTTTGCACCGGGATTAATAGACAGCATGTTCGGTCTGCAGTTATGGATGTTTACACAGGATCATGATTTTACTGTTGATGCAGTGGCGGATATGCATTATTTGTCTGATCTGGTTTTTGATAGTGAAAGGATTGGTGGGATTCTTTTAGGTGGAGGTTTGACTAAACATTATACATTAGCTTCAACATTGCTTAAAGGAGGACTTGATTCAGCTATTCAAATAACAATGGACAGACCTGAGGCAGGCAGTTTAAGTGGTGCTCCATTGCAGGAGGCAAAATCCTGGTCTAAGGCAAAATGCGGTTCAACTCTTGAAACGGTAATTGGTGATGTCACGGTCATATTTCCATTGATTTATGCAGATGCTTTAAATAAAGTTTAGGCTTTTTATTTTTTTGTTTTATAGGTGCTGGTTTAGTTTTAAAAAAAGAAAATTAAAAGGAAAATGTTTTTTTCCTTTCTAGTCATCTAATTCAATGCCCATTTTTGCAGCGAATCTTGCTAAGATTACAGTAACGAGAACTGCAATAACGGTAACAATAATTGCATAGGTAAATAAACTGGATAATGCGCTTCCTTTACCGACAACTTCTTCAATTAATTTTTGAATTGCATTATTCCATGCTAAACCTGCAACGAATGCAAAAGCAGTAGTAATTAAACCTAAAATGGTTTCCATAATTAATTTTCCTACTTGACTTGCCATATATCTTTCCCCCCATTAAATTTTTTGTTCTTTAGCTAAGTGGAACATATTATTTTATATATTTAATTATTAAAATAGTTTTAGTAAATTTTAACATTATTTTAGTAAATTTTCACAGGCTTGCTTTGGATTTTTTGCTTCATATATGCTTCTTCCAACTATAATTGCATTAGATATTTCCAAAGTTTTTTTGCCGTCTCCACCCTGCTTTCCAACACCAGGGGATATGAT
>CACYVR010000178.1 GCA_902777885.1 uncultured Methanobrevibacter sp. | reverse complement strand
CAGTTTCTTTTAAGAATTTTCCAATAAATCTTTCGCTGTTTCCATTGCCTTCCAGTTCCTTGCTGTGATAGGGATAAGCGGTATCGATTAGATTAATTCCATTTTCTATACCATATTCAAGCATTTTTGAAGCTTCAATTTCATCAATATCTGCATTGGAATTTTTTGTCGGCAGCCTCATTGCTCCAAAACCTAGCCTTGAAACTTTAAGACCACTTTTTCCAAGTTCGTTATATAACATTTCATTCCCTCAATTGATATTTTTTTAAAATAAACTATATTAAATGTTATGATTTAAATTATATCTTTTTTCCTGAATTCAATCATTTAAATGAATTTTTTTTAAATAATTATTTATTATATCATTAACAAATTATAAAATATTAAAATTGGGAGATGATTTATTGAAAAAATTAATTTTTCTTTTAATTGTGGTTCTTCTATTCATATCTATTGGTGCAGTTTCTGCTGAAGGAAATTTCACTTCCTTAAAAAATGATATTGATAGTAACCCAAAAAGTGTTGATTTAACACAAGACTATGTGTATGATAATAATACTGATGATCAGTTGAGTTTAGGAATTGTAATTGATAAGGATGACTTTGTTGTAAACGGTAATGGACATACTATTGACGGTTCAAATCAGGCCAGAATTTTTGCCCTTACGGGAGATAATATTACTTTAAAAAATCTTAATTTAATAAATGGAAATTCAAGCGTTGGGGGAGCCGTACTATGTCCGGGGTTCGTAAACTTTGAAAATGTTACATTTAAATATAACACTGCAGACAAAGGTGCTGCAATCGGGTGTCAAAATGCAACTATAGTTGGTTCTATGTTTGTGAATAACAATGCAATAAATGGTGTAATATATTCGGATGATGGAGATTTGGGTATTGTAAGTTCAAGTTTTGTGAATTCAACCAATTTAACTTCTTCTATCATTTATGCACTATCGGAAGGTAGCCTTAGCATTGAGGACTGTGAATTTTTAAATTCTCATGCCAAATATGCAACAGCGATATACTCTTCGAAAGATACAAAAATTAAAGATACTGTTTTTAAGGATTTATCTGCAGAATTTACTGCAGGAGCAGTTGCATTTAAAGGAGATTTGGATGTAATAATCAATAATACTGTATTTATTAATACGACTGCCAAGAAAAATGGTGGTGCAATATTTGCTGATTTTAATGATGGCATATTAGAAATAAACAATATGACTGTTCTCAATTCATCTGCGGACTTTGGTGGTGCAATATGTCAATTGGGAGGTTATTTAATCATAGATGATAGTGTATTCACGGGAAATACTGCATTATATGATGGTGGAGCAATATATTCATCATATGCAAATTTTGCCCTACAGGATTGTTTAGTTTCTAGAAATAAAGTTCTTTCACCTGGTTATTCTAATGGTGGCGGTGTATATTTGGACATGTCTGAAGATGCAAGCATAACTGATACTATTTTTGAAAACAATGCTGTAAATGGATTATATTGTTACGATTCTAATTTAAATATGTCAGATTGTATATTTAAAAGTAATGGTGAAGCTATACATTGTGTTTTCTCATATTATGAAATAAATAATGTAACTTTAGGAAATGACACAGTAAATTTAAATGATACTAATTATGTTTTCCTTAATGATGGAAAGGGTATTAAACTTGAATTACTTAATAACAGTATTATTGTAGATAATTTGCCGTCTCGTTTTGATTCCCGTGACTGGGGATGGGTAACTTCTGTTAAAAATCAAGGTAATATGGGTTCATGTTGGACTTTTGGTAATTGTGGGGCATTGGAATCCGCATTATTAAAAGCAACGGGAATAGCATATGATTTTTCAGAAAATAATATGCAGAACAGTATGCTGCAGTATTCAAAATACGGAATAAAAGGTTTCGAAGAAGGCGGTGCTAGAGAACAGGGATTAGTATATATTTTAAGTTGGTTAGGTGTATTTCCAACGGAATATGATAGTTATGATGAATTGGGTAAAATATCTCCATTAATTGAAACATTGAAAAATATTCACATTCAGGATGCAGTTTTTGTTCCTTCACGTAAAAATGCGACAGACAATGATAAACTCAAAAGAGCGATAATTGAATGTGGATCTGTGACAACAGGATACTATGTATTCCAGGATGCTCCATATTATAATAAAAACACTTCAGCAAATTACCAAATGGTATATAACAAAACAAATCATGCGATTTCACTTGTTGGCTGGGATGACAATTATTCAGCTGAAAATTTCATGATTGAACCTCCTGGTGATGGAGCATTTATCATTAAAAACAGTTGGGGAAATAATTCAGGAGATAATGGATATAATTATATATCTTATTATGATACTAGTTTATTGAATACTACCTTTGCAATAGGATATATCATTGAAAATACTGAAAATTATACTAAAAATTATCAAACTGATTTTGGTGGATATTTTTATATTTCAAATATGTATGATTCCTATGAAATAACATATGAATCTCAGGGAAATGATTTAATAAGTGCGGTTGGAACATACTTCAAAGAAAACGAAGATTATGTTCTTGAAATTTATGTTAATGATAAATTGGTGCACACACAAAATGGAACTTCACCGTTTTACGGTTTCCACACAGTTAAATTAACAAAAGAAATTCCAGTAAAAATAAATGATACTTTCACAGCTGTAATGAAAAAAGAATCTTGCTTCCTATTATTGGATTCAAGACAACATTATCTTGAAAATATGACTTTTGCCAATTATAATGGAACTATGGTCGATTTATCCGGTTTAAATAGGACTGCTTCATTAAAAGTTTATACTAAAGATTTGGTATTATACACTGAAGATTTAGTTAAAGTCTATAAAAATGAGTCACAATTTTATGCATTAATTAATGCTTCAAATGAAAAAGTGACATTTGAAATTAACGGTAACAATTATACCCGTACAAGTGATGAAAATTGT
>CACYVR010000177.1 GCA_902777885.1 uncultured Methanobrevibacter sp. | reverse complement strand
TAAATCTTGTATGGTGGCTATGTGGTAGCATTTGTTAATATTGCATATTCGATTCTTCGTTTACTTCGACCCTATTATATTCGGCAGTTAATTCCTTTTTTGGTTTCAATACTTTTCATTCAAGTCAGTTTTGCTATAATCTTTAATTTAAGCGTTTCACTAGCTAATAAAAACTTTTAATTAAGTAATGTCCGTTATTTGTATTTTTTAAGGAATATTATTGTTGTAATGGCTGTTGCAATAATTGAAATTATATTTGCTATCATTGAAGGCAATCCTAATCCTTCCGGAGCTTGCAGGATATATGCAAATGCAATTAAAGTACATATCATCGCAGGTATTAATGATATAATGTATTTTTCTTCTTTTTTAATTAAATAAGCACTTGTGGCATATAGTACTATTGTAGCCACTATCAATTGGGACCATGCGAAATATCTCCAAATTAAACTGAAATCAACAAATGTCAATCCAAATGATATTAAAAATAAAGGTATTCCTATTTTTAGCCTGGAAATTATTTTTTCGTGGTTAAGATGAAGTTCATCGGCAATGGTTATTCTTGCACTTCTAAGTGATGTGTCTCCTGTTGTGATTGGACAGATAATAACTCCAATAACGGTCAGTATTAAACCTAACGGACCTACCAACGTTAAAGCCATTTCATTAACTGCAACTGAAGGGGATGCGCCATAAATTACTGCAAGTTGAGGCTGACCATGGAAAAATGCCATTGCAATGCCTGCCCAAATAAGAGCAATAATACCTTCTATAACCATGGCTCCAAAAAATACTGGTTTTGCATCTTTTTCATTTTTCATACATCTTGCAACAATTGGGGATTGGGATGCATGAAAACCGGAAATCGCTCCACAGGCAATGGTTACAAACAGATATGGGAAAATGCTTTTGTCAGTTAAGTATAATCCTTTTGTTGTAAATTCAGGAATGTTATATGCTGGATTTATGATTACCCCTCCAAGCATTATCAGAGCCATGATAAATAAAAATGCTCCAAAAATGGGGTATATGTTTCCAATAATTTTATCAACTGGAAATATGGCAGCAATCAGGAAGTAAATGAAAATTATTGTTATACAGATAAGTACTGGTGTATGGGTTAGGTTGCTGAGTAAATCTGCAGCTCCTTTTGCAAAAGTGGCTGCAACAAGAATTCCTGTAATTACCATAAGTACTGCAACGTATTTTTGAAGTCTTTTTCCTAAATACTTTGAAACAATGTTGGGCAGTGTTAATCCGTCGTTTCTAAGGGACATGAATCCTGAGAAGAAATCATGAACTCCTCCAATGAAAATTGTACCTAGAGTAATCCATAAAAATGCTGCCGGACCAAATAATGCACCTTGTATGGCTCCAAATATCGGTCCTAAACCTGCAATATTTAAAAAATGAACTAAAAAATTTTTGAGAGTAGACATGGGCATATAGTCAACTCCATCCTCCAATCTTTGAACTGGAGTTTCGCGAGTTTCATCTACGCCTGCTATTCTTTCAAGAAATTTTCCATAAATAAAATATGATGCAATCAATGTTAGGATACAAATAATAAAACTATACATTATTCATATTTTGGTGTTTATTGTTATAAAAATATTTCTTATGAAAAATTAGATTAGATGAATTATTATAATCTTCTTTTTTTGGTGTGGATAATAATTACTTGAAAAAGACTCAAACTCTTAAAACCCGCTTATTATAAACTGGTTATGCTATGGATTCTGAAATCAGTTTTCCCGGAATTTGCATTGGAAGTTAGAAAAAATTTGATGGATAATTTTAGTTCTTATTTGTATAAAAGAAGGTGGTGTTGATTAAATTGTGCCTGTTACAAAATAAGCTGAAATGAGAGGTATTACTTTAAGCTGTGGGTATCTATAGCAATATCTCTTCATATCCTTTTCTTATTTCTTCTTTAAATTTGTCATCCCTTAAGTCGCCTTCCAGTTCATATAATCCGAAAATTACCATTTCATATAATACCTTATTCATTTTTTTGCCTTTATCGGTAAGATAATATTCAGTATTTCTTTTTGAATCGTCTTCGATGACTTTTTTTGAAATCAGTTCCTGATTTTCCAGGTATTTTAAAGTGTCAGACAAAACGACATTACTTAATGTTGGTTTATCTTCTTTAAATTCATTAAAATGCTTTTTACCTGCAAACAGATCTTTCATTATTCCAAAAACCCATTTTCTTGAGAGCAAATCATTAACACAATTTATTGGACAGGCATCTTTTCGATAAATGATATTGTTTTCCATGCTAAAACCTATTAGAATATTTATTAAATAAGATATTTATCATTATTTTAAATAGTTATTTAGGTTAGTTTAAACTAACCTGTAAGTTTCCACTAACTTTTTAGTTTATATTTAATATAGTTTAAAGTATCTGTAGGTGATATAATGAAATTTATCGAAGTTATGGAAAAAAGACACTCATCAAGAGACTTTAAGAAAGATGAGGTTTCCGAGGATACCTTACGTGAAATTGTTAAAATTGCATGCATGTCTCCTTCATGGGAAAATTCACAGCCTTGGAATGTTTACATTGCTACTGGTGAAACCTTAGAGACCATTCGTGAAGCATGGATTGCGGAAAACGGTAAAAAAATCAAAGGATCAGCTGATATGAATCCCGGACACAGGACAAACTTCTCCGAACGTGGCCAAAAGAACATGGCTGACTTTATCATATTTTTGCAAGAACACCCTGACTTCTTAGGTCGGGGATGAATTGCACTTTAAGGGAAGGGTATACTATATTATAATGGGTATTGGTTTCTTTTTTTTATTTTTTTATGCTTGTTTTGAATGTTAAGTGGTATTTTTTTAAGTTGGTATACTTTTTTTTCTCAAATGAATTATTTTTTTCTATATATGTTTTTTGGGATATTGAATCATCATTTCTGTTTTGTTGCTATTACTCGTCAAATGCTCTTGGTATTTCTTTATAT
>CACYVR010000176.1 GCA_902777885.1 uncultured Methanobrevibacter sp. | reverse complement strand
GGAACAATATGTGGATTTCTAATAAGTTATCTGACAAACAACTGGGTTCCTTTTATTATCGTGTTAATTTCTGACGTTATTCTTTATTTATATGCATACAAACTAAAATCAACACCGTTAATCGGTAATTTAACTGTTGGATTTATGACCGGTTTATGCTTTACATTTGGCGGATTTTCAATTGGAACACCAGAAATGATATACACTTCAACATTTTTAGGATTTTTTGCATTTATAATGACTACTGCACGTGAAATAACAAAAGACATTGAAGATATTGAGGGAGATAAGCTGGAAGGCGCAAAAACTTTCCCGATTCTTTATGGAAAAAAGATATCTGCAGTAATTACATTCATTTTAATTATATTGGATTGTATTTTATGTCCATTATTATACTTCCAGCACATATTCAACATATTATACCTAATAATAATTGCAATTGCAGTAATCTTATTTATTTATTCCGGAATTTTAATTATTAAAAATCAGGATGTTGAAACTGCAGCCAAAGTATCAAAATTCTTAAAAATCGGAATGTTAATCGCATTCGTTTCCTTTGCAGTAGGATCATTTTAAGTGATTAATATGAATTTTAATGCACTAAAAGATAACAAGGAATTAATATTAATCACAATAATAAGTACAATTCTTGTAGCATATTACATTAATTTTAACAATAACTTAGGGATTTACTGTTCTGACGTTTATGTTTACCTGTTAAATGCATTATATTATGCCGGAACCAATATTCATTCAACAAAATCCATTTATCTATCTCCCGTCGTTTGTTTTTTAACGTCCCTTATTTTTGAGTTGGGATATGTTGATAAAGTTGCAATTTTTATTGTTACTGGGATTTTTGCCATAATCGGCAATATTGGAATGTATTTGCTCTTAAAGTTGAGATTTGACAAATTACTAAGTTTTACCGGAACCATAGTCTTTGCCTGTCTTGCACTTAACTTAACCTGGCTTGCAAACGGCAGTCTAGATACTCCTGCAGTTACAGTTACAATTTGGATTGTATATTTTACCATTCTGGCGATATCTAAAAATCCAAAATATTATATTGCAGTATTTCCTTTGCTGATAATAGGTTTTTTTACCAGATATACAGTTGTTTTAATATTGCCCCCATTACTCTTATATTATTTATATGAAAATTCAATTAAAATAAATAAAAAAGACATAAAGTATATTTTGATTGGATTGGCTTTGGCCGTTTTTTTATGCGGAATTATTTTATCAACAGTTTCATCAATGGGTGAAAGTTATTTAGGCTTTGATGGAATGCTTGTCGGAGGAGCAGAGGGAAATCTCGGATCCACACACGATAACT
The DNA here is from genome assembly GCA_902777885.1 of uncultured Methanobrevibacter sp. GTDB lineage: Archaea > Methanobacteriota > Methanobacteria > Methanobacteriales > Methanobacteriaceae > Methanocatella. The sequence continues at coordinate 1,641 of CACYVR010000176.1, read as the reverse complement.
CATATAACCCCGACATCGGATATTACCTGTTGAATATGGGCAATTTCATCTCATCTTCAAATACAACATTTGTTGTAAAAACCCCCGCATTAAATAATCCAACACCACTTGCAGGACTGGTATTTTTAATTTTAATTGTAGGTGCATTGTTGTGGATTAAAAGAAGTAATATTGAGTTTAATAAAACAAAAATAGCTGGAATAATCCTATGTTTAATAGCTTTAGCCACTTTTACACGGTTCAGTTCATCCATTACAATAATGCTGGCATTTTTTGGCCTGTTGTTAATCGGTAAAGACAGCAAAAATAAAATGGGCTATTTAATGCTATTATGGATTTTGACATACATGATATTCCAGTCATATTACATCATAAAAGTTAACAGGTACATAATGCCCATCTTTCCTGCCCTAACATACTTTATAATGGTTGGAGTTGATGAAATAAATGCTAAAATTAACATGAAAAAAGTCCTGCCGATAATATTAATTGTATTCTTTTTAATCCAGGGATTTGCATTCACATTGACCTTTGAAGAGACTAACGAATTCAATGCGCCGGAAAAAATGACAGATTACATTAAAGCGAATATAGAAAACTGGAGCGATATTCACATAGGCAATTATAACATCCGCCCGTATTACTGGTATTTAGGCCTCAATACGCCAGGAATAGAAAGCAGCAATGCACAAAAGATTATTGATAGCGATGTGACATATTATATATCGGATCAAAAAGAAAAAAATTTAACGGGTTTTGCGGAAATAAAAGAAATCGACGGTTTGTATTTATACAAAAGAAATGCATAACTAAAATATCATTTAAAGATTAAAAAAATGTGAATAATAACCCTATCATGAAAATAGGGTCATTAACCACACCAAACATTTTGTCATACATTTGTATTTATATAAAAAGGCATATGTCCCACCCTGCCTCCCTAAAAATAATGGAATAATGTCCATCAGATTTTAACATATGCTAGTTGAAAATACACATTGTTTCATCCTTATTCATGTCATGATATAATTCCGCCTTATCTTCACCAAAGTCTATGACCTGTATCATGCCGTATATCTCCTCATTCAAATTAGGATTTATCTCTTTCAAGATATTCGGATAGTCATAAAGCATTTCACGATTGAATTCCAGTTTTTTATCATTTTCAAATAATGCACCATAGTATATTTCTGCTTCGACTAAATCCTGGAACATATGGCTTCCAAAAGATAATTCAGGCATATAACCGACTTCACTATATGACTCCTCAAGAATAGCTGAGAAATGACTGATATCTGCAAAGACTACCGGAATACCCAACTCCGGAGAAGAGGTACCGATTCTTCCAGGAACAATCAAAACAGATGTTTTATCATTATCTTTACAATAAGTATTTATATCGCTGATTACTCTGGATATTGAGCTTTTTTGAGCATAGGGATATTCATAATACTTATGGGGATCAACATAACACATCACATCTATTTCATCCTTTCGTGACATTCCCATAGAGGATTCCTTTATGTGGAAGAAAACATTCTTATCTTCAGGCATTGCAATATCTTCATTGCTTACTGAAACCTGAAGAGGGCGGCATTGCAATAAGTTTATATTGAAAGAATTGTCCTCTCCAACATTAAC
>CACYVR010000175.1 GCA_902777885.1 uncultured Methanobrevibacter sp. | reverse complement strand
TGTATACAGGTACTTGATCGAAGTACATTAAAACCACTGAATCAAATGAATCTTTGGATGTACCGTTAATTGTGACTGTCTGATTGATTTTATCAATAATAAGATTGTATATTTCACCAGTACCATTGAAAACACAATATTTGCTGGTTATTTCTTCAACTTCAGGGCCTGCAAAGTAATTCATTGTACGGTTTCCTTCTTCTCCCTGGAAGTTATCTAAAAAGGTACAGAATCCGAATGTTGCTGTTGATTCTTGTTCTAAATCAGCTTCAATATAGATTGCTCCACCTTCTTCACCTGCAATATTGCCTATAAATGTACAGTTTAATGCAATGAGGGTTGCATCCTGGTCTGAATTCATTGAACCGATACATATTGCTCCACCATAATCTTCAGCAATGTTATTGTAGAAATTACAGTTAGTCATGGTCAAGGTACCTGCAACCAGTTCAATAGCTCCACCTTCAGAGTTGTATCCATTAATTACTGTAATGTTTTCAAGTGTAATTGTAGGACCTTCGGTATTATATGGAACTGGAATAGGAGGTACTGTTTCAATCCATTCCACCTCAGTATCATATGTTAAATGCAGGAAGTAATCTTCACCTTCACAGTCAAAGATAACAATTCTCCTTCAATGTCAATGCCACGGAAGTCTTCTCCTTTATAGGTTCCACCTCTAACTGTAATGATACCGCCCATTAGTGAAGCTTCGTCGATTGCATCTGCTAGGGTGTCGAAATATTGTGGTTCATCATCTTCATCCTCTTGGTATATGAAGTTGCCAGTTTCTTCATAGTCATCGAAAATGGAATCTTCATCACCAAGTAGGTCATTGTTTGAGGCAATAAGAAGATCATCATGGGAATTCCAATTGAAATTATTAACGTTTTCGTCATCTACTTCCTCAATTGAGGATTGGCCGAGAACATTGCTGGTAGTGCCAAGTGATAATCCGCCTTTGACATTCAAAGTGGCCTCAGCAGAACCTGATAAGTAGTTTACACGTTCCTGTGAAGTGACCTTGATTGTGTAAGTTCCAGGTGCAAATGTCTTATCCACATCAATGGACTTGCTGCCGTTGATTAATGTGATGAGTTTGTAGTCACCAATTTCTATTGTGTAGATTGATGGAACATTTGTTTCAATGTTTACAGTAATGTTTTCGTCAGATCCAACTTCCACATCCGCTACAGATATGGTTGGATTGGCCTTTTTCACTTCAAAATCAATAATGGAATATGTGGATTCGAAAGCTTCGTCATTATATAATGCTACAAGAGTGTATTTTCCTGCATCTAATTTCAATGACTCAAGTTCTTCTTTTGTATAATATACTCCATTCAATTGGTAGGTTATTGTACCAATAGCATTTGCAGGTAGTGTTTCAGTGACTTTTATGGTTTCACCATATGTGATATTGTCAACGGAAACATTCAAATCAAAGCTTGCACTTTTGACTTTGAACATTTTAGTAATGCTGTCCATATGATATGCATTTTCATTGTAATCTACAATACCGTTTAAAACAGCATGATATTTGCCCGGATTCAATATGTCTGTATTATAGGTGAATGCATTGTCTTTGATTTCCACAGTGATGTTTTCACCAGCGACTGTTAAATTAGCTGCAGCATAGATATTAGCACCAATATCCGCTGTACCGCTGATTATTGAGCTTTCACCGTATTTAACATTCAATGCTTTTAATTCAACATTTTTAACATCAAAAATGGTATCATGAGCTACGGTAAATCCATTGCTGTAAATATTTCTGTATTCACCGGTGTTATTTGCAAGAACACAACCGTCAATGAATGCTGTAACTTTAGGAGATGTTGCAATAGCTCCAATTGTTGCTTCGTTGTTCATAATGAGACTGTTGTCAATAAATAACCTGAGCTTTTCATTATTAGGGTTTTTGATTAAAATAACAGAACCCATTTTACCTTTATTGTTGTTGAAAGTACAGGTGTCGATGTTTGCGTTTGAAATTCCGTCAAGGCATATGACTCCACCATTAACATCCTTGTTGGAGTTGCTTTCAAAGTTGGATGAGTCAATATTAAAGGTTACTTCAGCATCGTTTGCATTAACATATATTACTCCACCTTCAAGTTCTGCATCTTCGCCCATCTCATTTTTGATGTCGTTTTTAATGAATTCAGATAATGTGGCGCTCACATATATGGAGTTATTTCCGATGTATATTGCAGATCCTTTAACAGCAGTATTCTGTTCAAAGTCACATGAAGCAACTGCTGGTTCAATTTGAATTAAGTTTTTGAAGTGCAATGCTCCGCCTTCACGTGCAGTGTTATTAATGAATTTGGAAGATGTGATTGAAACATCACTATAACCTAGTGATGTGACTGCTGCAGTGCTTGCTTTTAAAGGAGCGACGTTGTTTATGAAATTACAGTTCTCAATTTCTAATGATTCCCCGTCACTGAATATAGCTGCTCCACCATTTTCGGCAAATGATGTCTTAGTAATCATATTGTTAGTAAAGTTACATGAATCCACTGTAAGATCTCCATGATTGACTATAGCTCCATAATTGGTGTTTCTGTTGCGGATTCCTTTGAATGTTATTCCGCATATGGTGACTTCAGAGGTTTCCTGAACTATAATGAAATTGCCGTCATGGCCTTGGGCATCAAAGACTGCACCTTCCAATGCAATGAGGTCTAAAGTCTTATTGGATATTACAATTCCGGTTTCACTATAAGTTCCTTTTTTAATGAAAATTGTATCTCCATCATTGGAATTTACGATAGCCTCTTTTAAAGTATCATATTCAGCATTTGTGCTCACTACAACGAAGTTGCTGTAGGTTTTGCTTACTGAAAATGTTGTGAAATTCAATGCAAGAGTGAAGTTCTCATCACTACCGCTCATACCAAGGACTGTATAATTACCTAAATCAAGGCCAGTCAATTGTACACTGCCTTTACCGTCTACAACTTCAACCTGATATTGTGTGTTTCCAATGAAAATTGTGAAAGTTTTATCCCAATTTGCATAAACATTTAAAACAGGTATTTCAGGTATTAACACATCTTTTACTTCAAGTTTCATTATTATTTTAGCTCTTTCAATAAATATTTTTGCATATGGGTAATTATCCAAATAGAATTCGTTTCCATTTATATCGGAGTAATAGTTATGTCCATAGAAATGATCATTACTGTCGGATTGTGTATCACTTCCGGACATATCGATTTCATGTGTTCCTCCGGAAAGTAATCCCATACTCATATTGAATTTATTATCTTCAATTGTAACTACATCCCCAATAATGCCATCATCTAAAAGTCCTGATAAAAGGGTATAGTTGTTATTCAAATTGGATCCCCAATCAAAAATACCATCAAAGATATATTCAACACCATAGACGCTGTCTTTTACATTTATTGTTAAGTTCAAATCAAATTCATTATCTTCTAAATTGATTTTTCTTGTGATTGATTCAGAGTATATGTTTCTGTAAGTGGCAATTTCAGCAATATTTCCCATAAATAAAGTGTCATGGACTTCAAGGTTGCTGGCATATATTGCTCCACCTTCACCAGTAGCCACATTAGTGGTAAATTCTGAGCTGGTGACATTTAAAGTTGAGGAGGAATCTGCATTGATTGCTCCACCATTAATACCTTGATTGGAATCGAAAGTACAATCATATATATTTGCAATAGTGTTTTTGAAAAGTGATTGACCATTTGATTCAAAAGTACATTCATAAAGTCCTAAGTTTGAATTTTCTGCCTTAATAGGAGTTCCGGGTTCATCTTCTGAATTGACAGTATTGTTAAATATACAATCTGTAATGGTACATTCTGCAGCAGTATTGAATTTTAATGCAGCATCTCTAAATTTGCCGATTACAGTTATATCTTCCATGTGAAGTTCCCCATTAGAACCAACAGAGAACAAATAATTTTGAGAATCTGATGAAAAGATGACATCTT
>CACYVR010000174.1 GCA_902777885.1 uncultured Methanobrevibacter sp. | reverse complement strand
GGAATACTGGATTTTGAAGGAATGGCAAACCTGGTAATGATTAATATTGATGAAAACGATTATGAAATCGTTCCCGAAAAAATAATCAATTTCTTTTTACAAAATCAGGACACGTTCCAACGAGTGCATGAAATCCAAAAGATCAGAAATAAGGAAAGTGTTCTTGGAGACATTATTCCAATACTTGATGAATTGAACATTGTAGATAAACAGGAAGTCGACATTGATGAAGTTGTTAATTCACTGAAACATGATATGGATGAAGAATTGGAAATGTCCATTAAAAATATTATTAAACAATAACTTCCCACCAAAGATTAGTAAAATATTTGACGAAATTATAAGTAAACGTAAGGAAATAATCAAGGAAAGAACTGGAATAGATTTTGACCCATACCTCAGAAAGTATCCTATCGAAATTGACGAAGCTGAAGTTGAAAGGGTAAAACTTGAAAGGTCATCAAAAAAGGAAAATGACATTTTTGACATTAAAAAAAGTGCTGCAATTCAGTTGAATTCAATAAAACAAAAAGCTATAAAAGAAGTGGAAGACGTAATCAAATTCGATTATGAATTTACGCTCGGAAGCTTTGCATATGAATATGAGTTAACGGAACCTGAATTCAGCGATGAAATTAAATTGAAAGGTGCCCTTCATCTGGATTTATCACTTAAAAAAGATAATGAAAACATTCAAAAAATTGACTATGAACTGACAAAAAATGAAAATATTGCATTATTAACCGGAGCAAACAGCGGAGGTAAAACAACACTTTTGGAAACACTGACCCAAATATCCATAATGGCACAAATGGGGCTCCCAGTTAATGCCGAACACTGTGAATCGTTACAACAAAAAGTGAAAAATTAGTCTTATTGGATGAGCTTGAAGGAATTACCGAGCTTGAAGCTGCAGTCAAAATCATCTCAACATTCATAGACATGATAAAAGAATCAAATTCATACGGAATAATAGTAACCCACATGGCAAGGGAACTGATGAACTATACTGATGTGAGAGTAGATGGAATAGAAGCAAAGGGGCTTGATGAAAATTATAATTTAATTGTAGATAGAACCCCTAAAATGAATTTCCTTGCTAAAAGTACGCCAGAATTGATTTTAAAAAGAATATATGAAAAATCTGATGATGAACTGAAAGCGGTTTATGCAAGAATTTTGGAAAAGTTCTAATACTATATTGCACAAATCACATAAATAATGAAAGTCGTCGAAAATAAAAAAAATTCAGATATTCAAAGAATCAACCAAATATATCAAGTTCTGAAAAAGAATGATTTCGGCTATTTAATAGAAGAAAATACATTTTTTAAAACGTTTCCTTTTTTAAGAAATAAAAAATTTTTAAAAGATAATGATTTGCCTGATGAAACCATTCCTTTAAGAATAAGAAAAGTATTTGAAGATTTGGGTCCGGCATATATTAAATTAGGTCAGATGTTATCAACAAGACCGGATTTGGTTGGTGTAGAAATATCTGAAGAATTAGAAAAATTAAGGGACGATACACCAGTCACCGAATTTTCACTAATGAAAGAAGTCATTGAAGAGGAATTAGGTCTTCCATTGGATGAAATCTACACGAATATCGATGAAACACCAATTGGATCTGCTTCAATAGGTCAGGTTTATACCGGTAAGCTAAGGAAAAACGGTAAAAAGGTAGCTATTAAAGTTCAAAAACCGAATATTGAAGAGACAATAAAAAGCGATTTGAAAATAATGAAATTCTTAGCTGTGAGAGTCGATCAGTTTATTACCCGAACAAAAGTATATAATTTTCCATCAATCGTTTCTGAATTTGAAAAAACAATCCTGAAAGAAATTAATTTTCTTGAAGAATTAAGAAATATGGAAATCATGCGACAAAATTTTAAAAGTGTTCCATATGTACATATACCGGAAGCCTACAGCGAATACTGTTCTGGAAAAGTAATAACTATGGAATTAATTGAAGGCCCTGAATTGACTAAAGTTATTAAGAAGGATTTGAAAGGCTATGACAAAAAATTAATCGCAAAAAGAGGAATGGATTCCTACTTTAAACAGATAATGGTTGACGGATTTTTCCATGCTGATCCCCATCCTGGAAATATAATGATTTTGGAAAATAATAAAATTTGTTATATCGATATGGGAATGATGGGAATATTGGACGAAACATTTAAATCAAACCTGGCAGAACTCATATTGCTATTAACAAACGGTAATGCCGACAATATTATTAATCAGTTAATCTACATGAACATAATAACTCCAGTGCAAAATACCCCTGAGTTGAAAGATGATATTAATGATTTAATGAAAAAATACTATGGAGCAAAACTGAAAAACGTTAACAGCAGCATTGAAGACCTGCGTGATGTAATGATTAAAAATAATGTAGTGCTTCCAAGAGAATTTTTAATGATTGCACGAGGATTGGCTTTGGTTGAAGAAAGCGGTAGAAAGTTAAATCCGGATTTTGATACTGCAGACGAACTTAAAAAATTATCCAAAAAGATAATGATTCATCAAGTATCCCCTAAAAAATTATTCAAGTCAGGTACAAATTTTATTCTGGAAATGGACCATTTAATTAAAGACCTGCCAAATACAGTCAATAGTACACTATCCAAATTAGAAGAAGGAAACATTGCAATTAAAATAAGGGTCGATGGAATAAATGAAATATCAAAACAAGCTACCACAGCAATAATAATTGCAGCATTAATTATTGGCTCATCACTTGCATTATTTGCAGACAAAGGCCCTACAATTATTGGAATTCCTCTTTTAGGATTAGTTGGTTTTATAATAAGTTTTGCACTAGGATTATACCTTGTAGCACAATACATAATGTTTGATGTAGAGTGAAGAAGCGGATTGATTTTTACTATCCTCTTAATAGGAACCTAATCAAACCAAAGACATTATCTATTTTGATAGAAGTTATTTCGCCCATGAAATCCATAAAATTGGAATTGACAAATATAAAATCATGACAAAATATTACCAAATCAATTTTAATATAGATTTTTGGCCTTAAAAATACCAAAATATTAAATTAAATAAAATTAATAAATTAAAACTAGAAATTATAGGGAAGACTACTTATGAATTATTTAGTTGTTGGTGCCGGAAATGCTAGCAGGCCTGTTGCAAGACTGCTTAATTATTTAGGACATAAAGTTATTATTACTGATTTGAAAGAAATGTCAGAGTTCAAACCTATTTATCAGACATGGCTGCATAAAATGGAAGATGAAGGAATAATTTTAGATTTAAAAAATCCTGAACCTACTTTAGATGGTATTGAAGCGGTTTATATGCCCCCTACTCTACCTGAAGATGCACCTATTGCAAAATTAATTAAGGATAGTGACGTTAAAGTCTTAACTAATGAAGGTTTCTCACAAATGGTCAATGAATTGGTGCCGGTAGATATCATCGGAATAACCGGTTCTATGGGTAAAACCACAACAACAATGCTCATCACAAGCGTGTTTAATGCAGCAGGTTATAACGTATGGTCATGTTCCTCACTTGCAAATAATCTGGTTTCAGAAACAATAATTGATGGTATCGTCACAGGAAAGGCTCAAAATTGTGACATAGCTGTTTTTGAACTTCCTCATGGTACTTTAGGGCTTTTAAATAAATTAGATATTAAGATAGGTGTTTTGTCTTACCTGACCAAAGAGCATTTAAATGAATTTGGCGGATCTTATGAAAAATATCTCCGTCGTAAATTAATCATTCAGGACATTAGTGATACATTAATAGCTAATAGAGAATGTATGAATGAAACAGATTTACTTAGAAATGACACTATTTATTATACAATGGATGAAGACGTTGATTTTAAAGGAACTATGGGAGATAAATCATTAACTATAACATA
>CACYVR010000173.1 GCA_902777885.1 uncultured Methanobrevibacter sp. | reverse complement strand
AGGTAATGCACCCATATCACAAGCACCTTGTACGTTGTTTTGTCCTCTTAATGGGTTTACACCAGTACCTTGTCTACCAATGTTACCGGTTAACATTGCTAAGTTAGCAGTGGACATAACGTTGTCTGCACCGTGAGAGTGTTCGGTAATACCTAATGAGTATACAATAGCTGCTTTGTCAGCAGATGCATATTCAACAGCTAATTTTTCAATTACTTCAGGTTTAATACCAGTAATTTCAGAAGCCATATCTAAGTCGTATTTTTGTACAACTTCTTTCATTTCTTCGAAACCTTTGGTTCTGTTTGCAATAAATTCGTCATCTTGTAATCCTTTGTCGATGATAACTTTAATCATTGCATTCATTAAAGCTACGTCAGTACCGGTTTCAAATTGTACATATTCGTCTGCAATTTTAGCAGTAGGAGTGAATCTTGGGTCTAATACAACTAATTTAGCACCATTTTGTTTAGCTTGAATCAATTTACGACCAAACAATGGGTGTGCTTCCATGTTGTTGGAACCGATACAGAAAATGTAGTCTGCCTCTTTAATACTGTCGAAACCGTTTGTCATAGCACCGGAACCGAATGTAGTTGCTAAACCAGCAACGGTAGGTCCGTGACAAATACGTGCACAGTGGTCTACATTTTGAGTACCACAAGCTACTCTTGCTAATTTTTGAGTAATGTAAATGTTTTCGTTTGGTGAACGAGCACATGCATAGAATCCAACTTTATTTGGATCATCATCAGATACTTCTTTGAGTTTGTTAGCAACTAAATCTAATGCTTCATCCCAGGAAGCTTCTCTGAATTCACCATTTTCTTTAATTAACGGTGTAGTTAATCTGTCTTCTCTGTTAATGAATTCGTATCCAAAGTTACCTTTTGGACATACTTTACCTTCATTTATTTAACTACGAAATTAATACCACAACCGGTACCACAGTATGGGCAAATAGATGGGACATATTTAATCTCAACCATTTTATAATCTCCAAAATTTTATTATAAAAATATTTTTAAGAAGCAAAAATGCTTCTTAAATCGTTCACACTTAACCTTTGAGGTAAGTGTACCAGTATATACAAGCTACAAATACAGCTCCACCAACTATATTTCCTAAAGTTACAGGAACTAAGTTGTTAATGATCATTGTAGACCAGGTTACACCTTCAGCACCTAAGAATAAACCTAAAGGTATGAAGAACATGTTTGCAACACTGTGCTCAAATCCTATGGTAACGAACGCCATAATTGGGAACCAGATACCAAGGATTTTACCAATGACATCATCTGATGCATTAGCTAACCATACAGCCAAACATACTAACCAGTTACAACCAATTGCCTTAATAAATGCTTGTGCAAATGGCATTTTGACTTTCGCCACTGCAACAGCCGTTGCTTTGGTTGCAAATGCAGAATTAGCTGGGAAAAGGCCTCCCATGTAAGCAAGTACAAATGCAACAAATAAAGCACCTACAAAGTTGAAAATCCAACTTACGACCCAATTTTTTGCAAGTCCGCCTACAGATGCAGTTCCGTCTAATACACCGACAGTCATAAACATTACGTTACCGGTGAATAATTCGGATCCTGCGATAACTACAATAATCAAACCTACAGGGAACACTGCACCGAATACGAATTTTTCTAATCCTACAGGTGCACCTGCAGCCAACATTCCTGCACTAGCAATTTCGGCTAGTAATCCTCCGAATGCGATATAAGCTCCTGCTAAAAAGGAGAGTAAAATCACATTTACTATATTTGCTGAGTTTTTAGCTCCAGCAGTAGCAGATATTGCTTTTGCAGTATCTACTGGACTTTTAAAAGATGAACTCATAATCTCAACCTCTTTTTATCCCCTTTATAAATTAATTTATAGTATAATACATATGAAACTGCTAAAAAAACAATCCGATGTATTATGATTATTATATATGGTATCCATATAATAAAAAGGCTTTGTTATTAGGACGTAAAAGAAATATTTAAATACTATTAAAAGAATAAATAAAATGTTAATGATAAATCATGATAGATAGTTGTTCATATCGATTCGATTTTATGAAAACTATTTGTAAAGTTACGAATAAAATAAAAAAAGAATAAAAATAAAAAAAAGGTTTAAATTAACCCGATACCATCACAAGCTTGCCAGTAGCAGGGTCTTCATAGACCTTTCCAACCTCATTGTAACCACCATCTTCAATTCCTCCCGCATCGGAATATGTTTGATTAAAAGTATCTGCGGTTGAAACATCTTTGGTATTATGAGAATTTGAAATTAACTCCGGATTTGCAGATAAAGCCATGATAGCAAAAATTAAAAACCCCAAAGCTAAAACCAACATTGCATCTGAAAGATTAGTTAATCCGGACATTGGATCATCGTCAATTGAATCACTGATTCTGCGTTTTTTCCTAAGCATAATATCACATCTGATTATTTAATGATTCGAGTTCAACTTCAGCTAAAGTTTCAACATCAATTAAATCTGATTCATACCATTGTTTTTTAAATTTAGAAATCAAATAAGCAACACCACCAACAGCAAGACCCGTAACTGTAGTATCAAAAGCTATGGTTAATGATTCTGCAAGAGTGGTTATATCGCCACTTCCCAAAGCTGCAAGACCCGGCCCTAAAGGAATCAATGTGCCCAAAAGACCTAAAATAGGACCTAATCTAATAAGTATATCCGTTTTATTTGTAATCTTAATTAATCGAGTTTCTTCACTAGAAATTAATTCACTAGCCAAAGCTTTTCTTGCTTTTACACCAATGTCATGATTTTTTGCAATTTTGACAAGAATGTCTTTCTGCCAGTCAAATAAATTACTCTCATTTACATAATCTTCAATTTTTGATGGAGACTTGGAAAATGAAATATCACGAACTAATTTTTCAAATTCACCGGATTTAATAGGTTTTCGTGAAAACCATTCATTAATCATTCCCCCAAGACTTAAAATAACTAAAACAACAAAAATTACCAAAATTATAACAACAGGAGTTAATAAACTTTCGGAAATTATATGAATAAATGAAGTTAAAGCCTCTGTACCTTGAATTATCATAAACTACCTCAAATTTTTTTTATCATTCCAATAAGATCCAATGATTAAAACAATAATAATTCCTATAATCACATAAATTAACTGATATGTTGGAGTTAAAATTAAAAATGAAGAAAACATTCCATAATCCAAATTCATAATTGATTTATGGGTTAAACCAAAAATAAAAATTAAAACACCAAACAAAGACATAAATTCTCCAATTATGACATCATAAGGACGTTTTGCAAAAATTAATAATTTAGAAGATTGAAATGCCACAATCATTACAATTATAGAAACAATAGATAATAATAACAAACTATTAAATGCATGTTCATTTAATTGCACAGCCAATAAAAATGATGTTATATAATATAATATAGTGATAAAAATTAAAGGCATTAATTTATTATTCACTTTCAAATTGAATATCATTATAATAAATATCATTATAGAAATTAAAATGAAAATATATGACAAGTATTCATTTAAATTAAAAGCAATAAAATTTGAAGTGAAAAGTACTATAAAAAATATTATTCCTATCAATAGAAATATAAAGATACTTTTTATGTTATTTAATCTGAAATTACCAAAAAAAAGACCAATATTTGCCGAAAACAAAATTATAGTAATTAATAAATAACTAAACATTAAATCAAACATATTTATAGCTCATTAAATTATTATAATAAGTAATATAACAATATAAATATATAAACATATCGCTAATAAAAAAAGAAAATGAAATAGACAGTTATTGTCCATTTCTTTTATTTAACATGAATTTAACACACAAAGTATTAAGACCAAAATAAAACCTATTCCGGCAATTCTGACAACTTCCTCATCAATATTCAAAGATTTGGCAACTGATTTTTTTGGATTTGAAGCCGAATCAGATGCTGACTGTTGTGTATTATCACTGGATACATCTTGAGAAGCGGATTGACTAGAAGAACTTTCAATGTTTTGGGAAGATACCTGTTCAAGAGCACTATTTGAATTGCCCACATTTGCGGGATTTTGACTTTGTGAAGAACCGGAATTTTGATTAGTTGAAGTTCCGTTTCCATCAATTTGTTCTGAATTGCTATTTGTTCCATTGCCATTAGCTGAATCAGATGAAGAATCATCATTTTT
>CACYVR010000172.1 GCA_902777885.1 uncultured Methanobrevibacter sp. | reverse complement strand
CTTTCAACATCTTTTATAAGTAACCTTAACTCGTCTTTAGGCATTTTGCCTATATCTGCCCCTGATGCGATTTTTTCTTCCGCTTCTGTTTTTTCCTTAAGGGTTCTTGTAGTTGATTTAGGTACGATTCCATGCTCTTCATTATATTTCATCTGAAGATAACGGCGTTTTCTGGTAATGTCTGTTGCATTTCTAACTGACTGGGTCATTTCATCAACATACATTATTACCTGACCGTTTACGTTTCTTGCAGCACGCCCTATAGTCTGTATAAGTGAAGTTTCGTTTCTTAAAAATCCTTCCTTATCGGCATCCAGAATAGCTACCAAAGACACTTCCGGCAAATCAAGCCCTTCCCTTAAAAGGTTTACTCCTACAAGAACATCAAATGTTCCTCTTCTTAAATCGTCAACAATGTCAATTCGCTCCAGAGTATCAATTTCCGAGTGCATGTATCTTACTTTTATACCTATTTTTGCATAATAGTCAGTTAAATCCTCTGCCATTCTTTTGGTTAGCGTGGTTACAAGTACACGCTCGTCTTTTTCTGCCCGTTTTTTAACTTCTCCAAGCAAATCTTCAACTTGACCTTTTACCGGCCTTATTATTACTTCAGGATCTACCAGACCTGTTGGACGAATAATCTGCTCAACAACGTTACGTGATTTTGCAAGTTCATAAGGACCCGGCGTTGCGGATACGTAAATTACCTTATCGACACTGGATTCAAACTCATCAAACCTTAAAGGTCTGTTTTCCTTAGCTGACGGCAGTCTGAATCCATACTCAACCAAAGTCTCCTTACGTGCCCTGTCACCATTATACATTCCCCTGATTTGAGGAACAGTCACATGTGATTCGTCAATGATTGTTAAAAAGTCATCAGGGAAGTATTTCAATAATGAGTATGGTTTTTCTCCCCATTCACGTCCGGACAAATGCATTGAATAGTTTTCTACTCCAGGACAATATCCCATTTCCTGAAGCATTTCTATATCAAAACGAGTTCTCTGCTCCAGCCTTTGAGCTTCCAGAAGTTTGTTTGTTGCATTCAATTCATTTAATCTTTCGTTTAATTCTGCTTTGATGTTGGCTAAAGCCACATCCATTTTATCCTGGCCAACGACAAAGTGCTTTGCAGGGAAAATCATATATCTTTGAAGGCTTTCCTTTTTTTTACCTGTAACCTTATCAATAATGCTTATCGCATCTATTTCATCGCCGAAAAGTTCAATTCTTATAGGTGGTGTTCCATGAACAGGATTTATTTCTATGACATCTCCCCTAACCCTAAACTGTCCACGGTCAAACTCTATGTCATTACGTTCATATTGCATGAAAACCAGTTTTTTGATGATATCTGACCTGTCATAAATGTCACCGACAGCTATTCCAAATGCAAACTCTCCATAGTCTTCAGGCGAACCGATACCGTAAATGCAGCTTACACTACTGACAACAATCACGTCATCCCTTGAAAGCAAAGATTGTGTTGCTGAGTGCCGCATCATATCAATGTCTTCATTGATAGATGCTTCCTTATCTATAAAGGTATCTGTTCTTGGAACATATGCCTCAGGCTGGTAATAATCATAATAGCTGACAAAATACTCAACTGCATTGTCAGGAAAAAATTCCTTAAACTCTTCGTATAATTGCGCAGCCAGTGTTTTATTATGTGAAATGACTAGAGTCGGCTTTTGGACTTTTTCAATTACATTCGCCATTGTAAAAGTCTTTCCCGAACCTGTTACACCGAGCAATGTCTGTTCACGGACATTATTTTTAATACCATCAGAGAGTGATTCAATAGCTTTTGGCTGATCACCGAGTGGTTTATATTGAGAATTAAGTTTAAATTCCTTCATGAATTATCAACAGTAATGTTAAAGCTGATATGGGTGTATCTGGCAGAGCAGCAAGGAACAATTCTTTCATCCCTAACGCTCAATTTTCCATATTTAGCCAATTTGGATTCAACTTCTTTCATGATGGCAGGAGCGTTTCTTTCATCGAAAACTCTAAGCGAACCTAAAAAAGTTGTTTTGCCCTGTGCATTCATTACAGAAATGCTGTCAACAACATAGGGTTCATTCCATCCATTAAGAATACTATTTGATTCATCGATTAATTCCTGCTTAATCTTTTCCTTATCGATTGACATTTTATTCCCTCAGTGCATTTGCAATACTTTTTGCAATGGATACACGTGAAGTATCTGAAGATAAACTGTTTGTTCCGATGATTTTTTCAGCGCCTGCCCCATAAATTCTAACGGCACCATTATTTGTCAAAATAGGATGTACACAGCATACGTCCACTTTACTGGCACCATACTGTTTTAAAATATTTATTGCATTGACAATGGTTCCTCCAGTAGCTATAATGTCATCAATTATAACGGCATGTTTGCCTTTTACAGAGTCAACATTAACAGTATTTTCACCTGCACCATCACATCTAACATCAACAATTCTTGTTTCTACTTTATCCGGTCCTAAACGAACTTTGGATAAGTATGTGCATTCACAACCAATTATTTCGGCCATTTCCTGTGCAAAGCCATAAGCGCCCTTATCCGGAGCAATAATCAATGGTTTTTCATCAGTCTTTTTGAAATATTTCTTATTCAAATATTCTGCTATTGCAGGCATTGCGGAAATGTTTCGTGCTTTAATATTGAAGAAGTTTAAAACACATTCCTCATGAATATTGAATGTTATAAATTCATCAGCGCCTGCAGATTCAATTAAATTACAGATTATCTTTGCAGAAACAGATTCGCCATCTTTAAATCTTTTTTCCTGTCTAGCATATCCCATATATGGAACGACTACACGAACTTTTTTTGCACCTAAATCCTTAAGGGTGGAAATTAAAAACAATAACTCCATTAAGTTTTCATCCTGAGGATAACCTGTAGACTGAATGACAGTTACCTCATCTTCAACATTAGCGTCAACACGCAAGTATTTTTCTCCATCAGGAAATTTCTTTATCTCCACATAACTCCCAATTCTTTTGCAACATGTGCAGCCAAATCCTGAGAAGCTGAACCGCCTATAATCATATCTATCACCAAAAATATTATATACATTATTTAATATGATTTTCCAACATTAAAAAGTTATAGTATTTCATCGAAATCAAAGTGTTAATGCATCAGCACATATAATGATAAGATTACTCCAACAGCGGAAATAAGTAATTGGATATAACCATGGCGCTTAATTTCTCTAACCGGAGATTGAATAAGAAAGAAAGGCAGGAAAAAACCAAAAAATGTAAAAATTCCAACAGGAGAATGTTTTGAAAGAATAGACAGTACAAAACCGCTCCATGAAAGAAAAATAGTGATGATATAAGATAGGACAATTGCTTTTTTATTGATTCTTGGCTGTGCCCTATATACATAAACGTTTTTAGGTTGCACCCCTTCAATTAATGGAGTTCCGCATTTGGCACAGAAATCATAATCATCCTGATTTTCAAATTCACAATTAGAACAAATTCTTGTCATCACATAATAATTAATCTTCAAAAGTATT
>CACYVR010000171.1 GCA_902777885.1 uncultured Methanobrevibacter sp. | reverse complement strand
AAATTAAAGAAAGGTGAAATTTTATGGGTATAGGCGATATCATAGGAGATGCATTAGCATATCCATTTCAAAATGTTAAAGCATTATTGCTGTATGTAGTTTTAGGCGTCATAGCCGCAATTATCGGAGGTGGAGCAGTACTCAGTCTTGCAGCTACCTACACCTCAAAAGGTTTGGGCGGTTATGCATTTGGCGGATTAAGTATTGTTGGTATCATTCTTTTTGTTCTTGTACTGTTCTTGATTGAAGGATATGGTTTGGACATTATAAAATTCGGTATTGAAAGAAGAAATGATGCTCCTGGAATAGATATTGGAAGACAAATCTCAAATGCTATCAAATTAGTTGTTGTTAGTATTGTTTATTACGTTATTCCTGCAATTATCATCATTGTTTTAGGTCTTTTCCTTAGAGACTGGATACTTACCATAATTAGTATAATTTTAGTCATTGTATTTGCTTTAGCTAACTTTATGGCTAAATGTAGATTAGCAAAAACAGACAGTTTAGGTGATGCTCTAGCTATTGGAGAAGCTATTGGTGACATTTCAAGAGTAGGTATCGGTAAGATTATTGCTACTGTTATTCTTATAATACTTATTTTAGTAATTGTTTCAATTATCATTGCATTTGTTATTAATTTGAATAATATTATTGGTAGCATTTTATTAGGTATTTTCGTAGTCTACTTTGTATTCTTCTACAACAGAGCTATTGGTTTATTATACGCTGAAGCAAATTAAACCAATTCTCTTTTTTCTTTTTTTTAGTTGATTTGTAAATATTATAGCTTTTTTTAATTTTTAAGGGATTATTTTTTCAAAAGAAAATCCTAATGATTTGACCTTTTGTAAGTGGGGTTTAAATCCATTATTTTTTTTATGTTAAAAAATCAGAAGTCTATTTTAAAAAACAGCAAAAACTAGAAATTTAAGCACTGAACGTGTTGGGTTCAGTGCTAATTTGGTATTTTTGGATTATTTTATTAAGATTTGTAATTCATCAAAATGATGAGAACAAATCGTCGTAGAGGTTTTAAAATGTATTAGTGATGATATTAGACCAGTTTATTCATTGGATGATAATCAACAGGTTCAGTTCCTAAAGGCTTTGCAGCTTCGGATATGAACATGTCTGTTTGAGCTACTGCAGGAAATGCAATATCTGCATTTTCAATAGGTCCAAAAAGAACAAAGTCTCCCGCACACATTACCTGTACGATATTTGCACCTATATCACAAACAGTGAATGCTGTTTTATTTCCTGCCTTTTTATACTCTCTTAACCAATCCCATGCAGATGGTACGTTGTGGATTCCTGATCCGACAGGATATCCCCATTTAGCCTTTTCGGCAAATGAAGTTCTTGCAGCAATACCTGCTCCCTGACCTAGAGGTGTTACTGCTGTATCCATCATGAATTTGTCAATACCACAGTCGGCAGCCACTTCAAGTAAACCTTTTTCATATGCGCCATCATCTCCATCTTCCCACATAGCCATTTTACCTTCAACGGTTGCATTCATTGGGTTGAATCCTAAGATAATTGAAGCGGATATATCGGTTTCAGCAAGTGCATCCAATTCGGATTTATCTGCTGCCATATTTATTGAGTTATAAATTGCTCTTTCGGTCAATCCGGTTTCATCAGCGAACTGTGCACCAGCAACTCTTGCATCACCGGATGTTGAATCAATAAGGAATGGTGCATCACAGATTTCACCAACATACTCGATGTATTTTGGCAGTGCTTCTACAGTCTGTCCAAAGACTTGCACGATATAAGGATTACCAGTTACATCTGAAATAGATGCCATATCATTAATTAACTGTTCAGCACGATTTTTATCAAAATCTCCCGTTAATTCATCATCAAGAATATTGTGTCCACCATAGAAGATTGTTCCTGCTAATACAGTAGGATATTCTCCCGGTTGTCCACCCATTTTAACTCCGGAGAAGTCAAAAACTTGTTGTTCTTTATCAAATTTAAACATTTAATATAACCTCTTTACTTATGACCTAATTTGTTCATTTTACTTTAAAAAAACTCAATTAGGTCTAACTAATTTTATTTATCTAATCATATATAAATTTAACTAAAAAATTTATAATTAATATTTTATTTTTTATTAAACTGTTTAAAATTAATTAAAAAATATCATACAGTACTAAATTTAAATAAGATTGATTATATATCATATACAATTTAAAATAATTATTTGTATTCCTTATTTGATAATTTCATTGCAGAATATGAGAAAAAATTAAATGTTAATAATTAATCATGATTATTTTTAATTAGGTTGTTTCCAAGCTAGTTTTCGGTAATTGATGCAATTCCATAAGTAAAAAGTACAATGCTTGGTTCAGCATCGAAGATGTTAGTTAATGAATTTAAAAATTCTTAAATGTATGAATATGGAGCATAGATATCTCTATTTAAGAATATTGCTCCCAAAACAAATATTATGGGAGTGTAAAAAATTTAACTGATAGATTTTCAGTTTTCTCCCAAAACATTTCTTTTTGTCCAATTTAAGTTGTTTAATCGAATTTGTCTTTGTGCTCCTTTGTATGTTCTGAAGATTCTTTTTATTTTTCCAGGGAAAGTAACTCTGAATAATAATTCTGCTAAATTGTTTGTACTTGGAATTTTCCTGTTTTTTGTGTGATTCAAGGTTATTTCAAGTTTTTTAGAAAGTTTTCTCATGAAATCTTGGATTATTTCAGGCATTTCATCGAATTTTTCATTTAATTTGTTGAATCTATTCATAGCAGTCTTAATAGTTTTGGATTTAAATATTTTTGATATTTTTTCCTTGTATTCTAGGTATTCTTTGACTTCATTCTTGATTTGTTTTAATTTGAATTTATTTCTGTCATTTTCCATTTTAAGCTTTTTTCGTTGGTTTTGATTTTTTATTAATTTTTTCTCTGTTTTCTTTGGTCTTCCTATTTTTGGTGGCATTTTGCTTTTTAATTGTTCTATTTTTTCTGTAGTTTTTTCTATTTGCTCTTCGAGTGATTTTATCTAAATTGTGCAAGAACACCATGACTTCTATAAGTCGTGGATGAATTGCACAAAAATATGGGCATTAATATTTTTTTTAATTGCACTTATTAC
>CACYVR010000170.1 GCA_902777885.1 uncultured Methanobrevibacter sp. | reverse complement strand
TTGCTTTGTGCACCAATATGGACATTGGATTAGCCACTTTCATTTTCAATGCGGCTTTGGTTTTCATCCAGATGATAATTCTAAAATCCAAATTCCGGCTTAAAAGACTGCTTCAGTTCATCAATTGTATTCTATTCGGATATTTCACTGATGTAACGCTTGACATTGTCTATTTACTGAACATTCCCGATAATTTATTCATTAATGTCTTTTTGATTTTTTTTAAGCATTTTTCTTATCGCTTTGGGAATTTTCATCTACATGCCGGCAGATATTGCGCCGTTGCCAGGTGATGATGTGTTGAATCAATAGCTATCGTCACCAATTGGAGGTTTTCTTCTATTAAGATAGCATTTGATATAATTATGGTGATTATCGCATTTTTAATCTGCTTTTTCTTCTATACGAATCCTTTTGAAAGCGTTAATGTCGGGACTTTGATTTCGAAGACAAATTGCAAAATTATATAATCATATGACTGGCAAAGATATTAGTATTGTTAACAAATGAGGTAAAAACATGGAATTCGGCGAGTGGAATATATATTATAAAGAAATTCTTGATGACTTTGGATTCTCCCGTGAAGATGATGAAAAATGCGCTCAATTATTGGATGAGATTTTGTCTGAAGAAGGTTGTTTAACGCTTGAAGATTTAAGTAAAATAGTGGGCTTTTCAGACAAGTTCATTGTCTTCGGTGCGGGCCCGTCACTTAAAGGCCACATCAAAGACCTGAAGGAAAATTATGATTTAAAAGATTATGTATTGGTTTCAGCAGACGGCGCTACAACAGCACTTGTTGAGGAAAGAATTGCTCCGGATATTGTCGTAACTGATTTGGACGGTAATTTGGATGACATTTTATTGGCCAATATTAAAGGGGCAAACATTGTTGTACATGCTCACGGCGACAATTCAGATAAAATAGTTCAGATAACTCCTTATTTCACAAATGTCTTGGGAACTGCTCAATCCCAGCCTGTCGGAAACATCTATAACTTTGGAGGATTTACTGACGGCGACAGGGCAATATTTTTATCCGTAGCACTGGATGCATCTGAAATTATCCTTGCAGGCATGGACTTCGGTGAAATCGTAACCAAATACTCAAGACCTAATTTGCCGGATATTGTAGGGCCTGCAGATGAGGTTAAACGCAAAAAGTTGCAGTATGCAGAAAAATTAACCCGCTGGATAATTGAAAATGAAAACGTTAAAGTAATCAATCTGAAAGAATAATTTTTTTAATAGTTAAATACAAATTAGATACTATGGGAATTGAAGATATATTGATGCATGATGAAAGTCTTTTTCAAAATATTAATGCTTTTGATCCGGATTACCTGCCTCCAAACTATAATTATAGGGATACCCAAATGGAAGCAATGGCAATGGCAATAAGGCCTGCCATGCGCGGAGGACAACCATCAAATGCAGTTGTGCTCGGATCACCTGCAACCGGAAAGACAACAGCTATTAAAAAGGTATATGAACTTGTTGAAAAAAATACTGAAAAGGTGGTTTGCGTTTATATCAACTGTCAGCTCCACACAACAAGGTTCGGTATCATCTCACAGGTTCACAAAAAGATTTTTGGATTTTTACCTCCCGAAACAGGAATTCCCTTTGCAAGAATCTATGAAAAAATCATGCTGGAACTTCAAAAAAATGACCAGTCATTGATATTGGCACTGGATGATGTTAACTATCTGTTCCAAAGCAACAATGCCAACAAACTATTCTATGACATATTGAGAGCATATGAGGAATACGAAGGCGTAAAAACGGCAATTTTTGCAATATTGTCTGATCTGGAATTTAAATATGCCTTTGATAAAAACGTCAACACGGTCTTTATTCCTCAGGAAATCACGTTCCCTCCATATTCCTATTCTGAAATTGAAGATATTTTAAGGGATAGGGTTAATGCAGGATTTTTCCCGGGCGTATTAGGTGACGATATCCTCGAACAGATTGCAACATACACTTTTGACAACGGCGATTTAAGAACTGGTATCAATCTTTTGAGAAGCTGCGGAAACATTGCAGAGGCAGATGCGTCACGTGAAATAACGCAGGAACATTTTGATAAGGCCGTTGATGCGTTGGTTTCAGTTAATGTCTCTTTAATATTGTCTTCACTGACAGATACTGAAAGGAGTTTGCTTAAATTAATCGTTGAAAGTAAAGCAAACATTACTGCAGGTGAATTGGGTGATATATTCCGTAAAAAAGAAAAGGTTAGCTATTCGTCATATGCCAGAACTCTTGATAAACTGGAATTTTTAAGGTTAATAGATACAAAATATACAGGATCAGGGTCCAGGGGTAATTCACGTGAAATAATCCTTCGATTCGACCCCGATGATTTTCGTATTTAACCTGCATATTTTTAACGGAAGTTAGTTTCTGTATTATAATTAGATTTTTTTGCAAGATAACGCCCCTGCACTCATAGCTTCAAGGGTTTGGTATTATAATCTAATTATACTTATGCCCATCTATAACATGTATGGGTTTTGTGCTGTCGCAATGGAAAGCACGGATAAAAGTAACACTACAAATACAGCGAGCGTTACCATGCAAACTTGAATGTCTATGTTTGAATATGCGATTTCATCTATTAATGAAGTCTTTTTTCTTAAATCAGCTCTTTTTGCGGTATTGGTATTTTTGAACATAATAATCACATCACTATATTTAAGTTGTCTGATAACAATATATAAGCAAAGAGTGAGAGAGCATTTGAAGAGTATTCTGGCGAAGGTAAAATCATGAAAAAATTTGAATATTTTGACGTTACAGCAGATATAGGCTTTTATGCATTCGGTAAAAATTTAAATGAGGCTTTTGAAAATGCAGGTCTTGCAATGTTTAACATAATATCTGATACAGATAATATAGACTCTGATAAAGCAATTGAATTTGAAATAACGTCTGAAGATATGGTATCTCTTTTATACGACTATTTGGAGGAATTATTGTTTTATCATGAGGTTGAATTCATGCTATTTAGTGAGTTTGACATTGAAATCGAGGAAATTGATAATAACTATAATCTTAAAGCTATTATTAAAGGCGAAAGCATCAATTGGGATAAGCATGAGCGGGATTGTGAAATCAAGGCAGTTACATTCCATCAGATGGAAGTTAATGTCGGTGAAGTCGTGGAGCTGAAAGCCATTGTTGACTTATAATTATTTATAAAATAATTAAACAATATAATAATATGAAAAGAATAAAAACTACATCAAGATATTTTGAACAGATACTGGGTGTTGCAGGTTCATTTTTAAGCATAATTTCAGGATCATTCATATTGCTTATTCAAAGTGGTGGTCTTGAAGGAAATTCATTCATTGCACTTTTGGCTATTGCGGGGTCTTTTTTGGGCTTTGCATCTTCTTTTTACATAAACCGTTTATAATTGCTGCAATCCTTGTATTGATTGGAACAACCCAGGGAATTGTAGGAGCACTCCTGCTTTTGACTGCAGGAATATCTGCACTATTTAGAAAATGATTTTGCAGAGTATAGTAAAATGTATATTTTATCATGATGAAATCTATTTAACATGACAGAAAATAATAAAATATCAGATTATATCACATTTCCAAAAACATTTGAAAACTATAAATGGTACAAGCCAATTCTGGTTTTCATTGTGGCTTTGATAATGTTTCTAGTGTTTTCTTTGGTGGTAGCACTTGTTTTTTATCTTGCATTTGGAAAGGATTTTTTCATGTCTCTTGCATCCGGCGGATATGAAGTGTTAAACACTGTATGGGGTCAGATTTTCACTGATTTGGGAGTCATTATCATAATTCCTTCATTATATATTGCTTCCAAAATTGTTAAGGACAGGCCATTTTCATCTTATTCATCTTCACGCGGTGGATGGAATTTTAAACTCTATCTTAAAGCTTTAATAATTCCGTTGGTATTGTTGGTGATAGCTCAGACTTTAGACTTTTTTATTTCTGGGCCAAAAGGTACTAATCATTTTTCAGTCCTATTTCTCATTATAACATTAATCATGGTGCCTCTTCAATGTATTGCAGAAGAATACGCATTTCGTGGTTTATTCATGCAGTCTTTAGGGTCATGGTTTAACATACCTATTTTGGCAATCGTTATTCAGGCCATATTTTTCACGGTAGTTCATGGTTATAATAGTTTTGGGCTAGTTGAGATATTTATTTCAGGTATCTTTTTTGGAATTTTAGCCTGGAAAACCAACGGTATAGAGGTAAGTTCCGCTTTACATACTGCAAATAATCTCGCTATTGCTTTGTTTGTTATGTTTGGAATTCAATCCACAACTTCATCAATTCAGTTAAATGAGCTTGCAATCTCTACCGTTGTCCAAATTGCAATATTCCTCATACTGTATTATGCAGGTATGAAAACTAACTGGTTTGGCGAAATTGAAGAAACTGTTGAAAATTAAGTTATATGATTATTCAATTACGGATAATCA
>CACYVR010000169.1 GCA_902777885.1 uncultured Methanobrevibacter sp. | reverse complement strand
CCAAATGAGAAAAATGAAAGTCTACTACCTTCTTCTTCCTGAAGGTTGTCTTCTTCTTTTGCTTCTTCGAGAATTTCTTCTTCCAATTTATCACTGGTACGTGATAGTTTCTTTTTTAATGATTCAAACAAAATTAACCCAACCTTTTAGTTTTATTAAAAGAGTTTAATTATGAGTTATTTATATTTTTTATAGTATTTAAAAGAAATATAATTCGCAAAAGTATTGGTCAAATCAAAGCAATTAAAATAAAAATAGCTTCAATAATTTTAATAGATAACAATGAAAAGACAAAAATAATAAAAAGAAAAATTAGTTAAATTAATAACTAATTTTTAAATACTAAATTTAAATACATACATCTAGATTAATGTACTTTTAAATTGTTGAAATTGATGAAGTTGGTTACACCCCACCTGAACATTACAACTCCTCTGGCACCGCCGTTTAAAGCTGCCTGAGCATCACCGGCCAACTCGGAAACAGGAAGATAAGTTATATCATCATCTGATCTGTAAGATTGAAGGCCTGTCCAAACCTGTGCACCATTGGAATTGTCAACAAACCATTTTGTAATGCTCTGAATCCATGCAGCGTTTTGATGATAATTTCCTTTATATACCATAGGAAGAACAAAGTCCAAATATTTGGTCAATGTTGGATAATCCTGACCATCATAATAAAGCATGCTGTTCGGTTCAGGCATTAAAGCAGCAGACACCAGACAATTAGGATTGACTGATTTGACTGCTGAAACTGCAGTTTTTACAAAGTAATTTATGGATGCTGCAGCATTAGGGAATTTATATGCGGTTCCACCAAATCTTAAATAGTCAAAGTGAACTCCACTTATTCCAGGAATGCTTGCATAATATTTGGCTTCGTTTACTTTGGAATTGATAAAGGCATAATTATATGTTCCGTCCCTATTTGCCATAGCGTGCCAGCTACCTCCGGAATAAGCAATCTGCATCCAAAGATGTACTTTGATTCCATAGCTGTTTGCCCGGGTTGCCCATGAAGAAACACTGTTTGCACCGTATTCATCTACAGCATAACAGTGCAGTAAAATATGTCTTGTTCCCTGAGCGGCCAGACTAGCCAAATCCAGCTTATACATGTCTGAATATCTTACCCAATATCCATAGCCGTAAGGAATCTCTGAAGTAATTGATACTTTTGTAGAGACTTTGGATGGTGCGTAATCACTATCACCGGCAAAATAACATTCAACACCATATGTTCCTTCAGCATAATCATTGATATTTAAATGAACCACACCATTTTCGTCAGTGCTTTGAGAATATGATTTTGAACCTATTTTAACATTAAGCGTTTTGCCGGACAACGGCTTATCGGATTTTAATTCAATATCATAAGTAATTCCGGAATTTTTATGGAAAGTTGAACCTGTAAGAACCGTTAAAGAGGTTGGAATTCTTGCCTTTACAGTCAATTTTGAAGAGGCAAATGAACTGACAAATAAACCGTCACCGAGATAGTAGTAGTTGACATCATAGGTTCCATGGTTTAAATTGATTGTCATGTTTACAAGTCCATCCGCATTGGTGGTTCTGGTATAATTCCTTCCATTAATTTCAAAAATCACCTTTTGATTCGGCAATTTAATGGAATCTACAGTCAATGAAGCATATATTTTATCGCCGACACCTTCAGTAACGATTGAGGTTAAAGGACGCAATTTGGTAAAAGTGGATTCCAGGATTATAATTTCAACCAGCGAATAGGTGAACTTATATCCGGTTCCGTTAAAGAACACTTTAGCCTGATACACATCGGAAGGCACATTCATCTTAAAGAATGCAGTACCATTTTCATTTGTTACTGCAGATAAAATCTGAGATCCGATTTTCATATACAGCGTTTGATTTGATAAAGGCACTCTGTTTACATCATAAAGCACAGCCACATAATTTCCGCCGGCAAACATCATCTCACTGTAACATGTTACATTTGCTTTAATTCCATCGTAAGTTTCCACAGTTGATTTGGCAGATGATGCGCCATAACGGGAATTGGCATTATGGTTAAAGCTTAGGGAATAATTGCCCTGGGCCAAATTCAGATAAAAGTTAGCAACACCATCGGCATCAGTGACAGTGGAGTATTTCTTAGCCCCAATAGTCAAATCTATTGTCTCGCCTGCAACACCATAATTTAACTTATTGGTTAAAGTTGCCTGAATAGTATCATCGTCATTGGATTTAAAGACATAATTTTTAGTAGTTAACTTGGTGTCTGAATAGTCAGAAACAGAAATGCTGTTTGAAATCGCCTCTCCAGTGACTTTATTATAAGCAGTTATAATATACTTATTCGGCTCCAGATTGATGTTGAGTTTGGCATTTCCATATTTGTTGGTTTGTCGAGTGTAGAATACACCATTTACATTGAATTCAACATCATTATAAGAAAGCGGAGCTCCATTAAAACCCCTTGCAGTTACCCAGTATTGATGATTATCCCTATAAATCTTAACCAGATTGCTTGAATTTATGGTTGGAAGTACCTTGATCTTATTTGAAAAAGAATAACCGTCATTAGGATTATAAGCCGTTAAAATATAGTTGCCTGAGTTTAAATTGATATTTAGTTTGGCAATACCATTCTGATCAGTTTGGCGAGTGTAGAAAACGCCGTTAATATTGAACGTAACATCCTCATTATCTAAAACTTCACCATCCCCATTTAAAAATGTAGCGTAATACTGAGAATTATTTTTATAGTATTTAACCAAATCATTTCCATTAATTGTAGGTAAAACATCTACATTAACCTTTTTGCTTGAAGGAGAATATTTATCATTTCCTAAAAAATTAATGTTTGCAACATAACTGCCTGGAATTAAATTGATTGCCAGTGAAGCCTTACCGTCAATATTGGTAGTTCTCTTATAATCCTGACCGTTAATGCTGAAAACTAAACTCTCATTATCTATAGGATTATTTCCTGAATCGGATAATTCAACATTTAGACGTTCACCATTCTTATAATACATTGATACATCCTTTGCATCAATATTAACCTCATCCAAATTCGTGCTGTTTTCTTCAGCACAAATTCGTGCTGTTTTCTTCAGCACAAACTAAAGACATGCTTAAAAACGATATTAAAATTAAAGAAAAGAAAAAAATCTTTTTAATAATAAAACCTCCTAACTTTCATTCCTAATTGTAATCTTATTGCTTATACTATATTCATCGTAAGTTGATGTGACAATATATTCTCCATCGGCCAGATTAACAAACAAATTGGCAATTCCATTGCTATCAGTTACATTAGTGTATCTGACCCCATTAATGTTAAAATCAATGATTTGACCAGGATAAGGATTGCCCTGTCCGTCAATCAATTTAGCGCTGAAATTGCTTTCATTGGTGTAACTGACTGTGTCTTCTGCAAACAAGACCGGAAGAATAGTCACGAAATTTGAACATTTGAATGTCTTATATTCGGCTGTCACAATGTATCTATCAGGTTCCAGTCTTAAATTAAGGTTGGCATAACCTGTCGCATTACTTGTTCTTGTATAAAATACCCCATTA
>CACYVR010000168.1:977-4156 GCA_902777885.1 uncultured Methanobrevibacter sp. | reverse complement strand
GCATAATATTTAATTAGAGGTTTAAATTAAATGTTATGCAATATTTCCATTTCAACTGTCAATAATAATCTGTCTGTTTTTTATAAAACCAATTATGATGTTAACTTATTTTATCCATTCATTGATAGACTGATGCTTTTTGACACGGACACTAATTTTTTGCATGACGAGTTCTCAATCCTGTTAACAGAAGATGATTTGGAATCAATTGATACAAAAGACATAAAAAAAGAAGATAGACAATTCATTAACGAGCTTAAAAAGCTATTTGATAACTGCGAGTACATTGAAATCGATGGCAGATTTAAGAGATTCATTAAAATAGGGGAATTAAATTGAAAACATTAAACGTTGTAGCAGCCATTATCCATAAAGACAATAAAATTCTGGCTACTAAAAGGGGCTATGGGGAGTTCATTAACCAGTGGGAGTTTCCCGGAGGTAAAATTGAAGAAAATGAAACCAAAGAGGAAGCCCTTAAAAGAGAAATCAGGGAAGAATTAAACATCGATATTGAAATCACCAATTTCGCTCTTGATTTGGAGTATCAATACCCTACATTTTATCTTAAAATGTCATGCTATGACTGTACGATTAAAAGCGGAACTCCGGAGCTTATTGAACATAATGATGCCAGATGGCTTTCAAAAGCAGAACTTGATGACGTTAACTGGATTCCTGCTGACGTTGCTGCTGTCGATTATCTTAAAAAGACAATGAACTCCAATGATGAAATCATGGAAAAGATGAAGAAAGTCGATGAGGAAATGCAGAAATGCAACTATGATCTGGACATGTTAAAGGAACTCTATGAAAAAACCGAAGACAAGTTCGAAAGACAGCTGATTTACGCTGAAATAAGGTCAATTGAAATATTGGACAGTATCGTGATTGATAAAAATGATTAATGAAGACATTTTAAACGGAGCCAGAACGGCGTTCATTGATGAAAACGTTTCATCCAGTCCGGACTTTAAACCCAAGCTTCTTTTCAACTCAAAACATACCAAGGTCAGAAACGAAATAATTGACCAGCTTAGAGGCTGTGACGAGTTTATCATTTCAACGGCTTTCATTACCTTTGGAGGAATCGTGCCTCTTTTGGAGGAGTTAAAAAACCTGGAAAATAGAAATGTCCGAGGCAGGATATTAACCACTGATTATCTGCATTTTACAGAGCCAAAGGCTTTAAAAAGACTTGATGAATTTAAAAACATTGAAGTTCGGATGTTTACTACAGAAAATGAAGGTTTTCACACTAAAGGATATATTTTTAAGAAAAACAATAACTATTCAGCTATTGTGGGAAGTTCTAATTTGACTTCCACCGCACTGGTTGAAAACAAGGAATGGAACGTCGGATTCACCACGACCGAGGACGGTGAAATCATAATAGATCTTTTGGATGAATTCAACGGGTTGTGGAACAGATCCAAAAGCCTGAATGATATTTTACCCTCATATGAAAAAATCTATAATGATAATTTAAACTTTAGGGAGTTAAGAGAACTTACTGATAAATTAAAGGAAAAAAACATCAGAAATTTGGTTCCAAACACCATGCAGGAAGCCTTTTTAAGAAACATTAGAAGCTTAATTAAAAGTGGCGAGAAAAGGGCAATTCTTGTTTCGGCTACAGGTACTGGTAAAACCTATGCCTCAGCCTTTGCAGTAAGGGATTTCAATCCCAAACGATTTTTATTCATTGTTCACCGTGAACAAATCGCAAAGCAATCAGTTGAGGCATATAAAAATGTAATTAAAGATAAATCCTTTGGCCTTTTGACGGGCAACAGAAAAGACTTTGATGCAGACTATGTCTTTGCAACGATTCAGACACTCTCAAAGGATGACATTTACACCAGATTCAGAAAGGATGAATTTGACTATATCATAATCGATGAGGTTCACAAGGCCGGTGCTTTAAGCTATCAAAAGATTTTCAGCTATTTCACTCCTCAATTCTATCTGGGAATGACGGCATCACCTGAACGTAGTGACGGTTTTGACATTTATGAATTGTTTGACCACAACATTGCCCATGAAATCCGATTGCAGGAAGCTTTAGAAGAGGATTTATTATGTCCATTCCATTATTTCGGCATTCATGACGTCAAATTTGAAAATAAGGAAATCGATGACAACTTCAGGAATTTCAATCACCTGACATCAGATGAACGGGTTAGCTATCTGCTTGAAAAATCCGAGTTTTACGGATATTCGGGAGATAGAATCAAGGCACTGGTGTTTTGCTCAAGAAAAGAAGAAGCAAAAGTTCTTTCAAAAAAATTCAACAAATGTGGCCATCCGTCAGTAGTGTTAACCGGTGAAAACACTCAGGATGAACGGCTGGATGCTATTGACAGACTTACCAATGACAAAAATCCCAATAAGTTGGAATACATTTTCACCGTTGACATCTTCAACGAAGGGGTGGACATCCCCGAAATCAACCAGGTCCTTCTTGCAAGGCCAACCGAATCTCCAATCATTTTCATCCAGCAGCTCGGAAGAGGATTGAGGAAGTTTAAAAATAAGGAATTTGTAGTGATTTTGGATTTCATAGGCAATTATAAAAATAACTATATGATTCCTCTGGCACTTTCAGGTGACAGATCATACGATAAGGATAACCTGAGGCGTTACCTGATGGAGGGAAACAAAATCATTCCCGGAGTATCCTCCATTAACTTTGATGAGATTTCCAAACAGAAGATTTATGAATCAATAAACAACACTTCATTTTCAAGGATAGCTCTTTTCAAAGAGAAATATAAGAATTTAAAGTTTAAATTGGGAAGAATTCCTTTTCTGTGTGATTTTTACGAAAATGCCGATTTCAATCCTGAAATAATCATGAAGCACAATAAGTTCAGATGCTATCACTTATTTTTAAGCGAGGTTGATGATGATTACATGGATACTTTAAGCGAGGATGAAATAAACTCCCTGATATTCATTTCACAGAATCTGGCCAACGGCAAAAGACCCCATGAAATACTGATACTTAAATGCCTTATTTCAAACAGTTACTTTGAAATATCAAAAATAGAGGATCTTCTTTTTAAATTATATGGCATAAAAGATGATTTAAAATCAATCGAATCGGCAATCAACATATTAAAGCTTGACTTTTTTGTTGAAAAGGAAAAGGCCAGATACGGCATGACAACATTTTT
>CACYVR010000168.1:0-948 GCA_902777885.1 uncultured Methanobrevibacter sp. | reverse complement strand
GTTTATGCTTCACAAAGCGAAGGGGTTAATCTCAAATTGTATGAAAAGTACTCAAGAAAGGACGCATGCAGGCTTTTGAACTGGCCTCACGACGATTCATCAACGATGTATGGATATAGAATAAAGCACGGGACATGTCCTATTTTTGTAACATATGATAAGGATGAGGACATTTCCGAAAGTACAAAGTATAAGGATGAATTCATATCAAAGAATGCCTTTTCATGGATGACCAGGTCAAAAGTAAAGCTTGAAAGCAAGGAAGCGCAGGCCATTATAAACGATAAGGATTTAAAGATACACATTTTCATTAAGAAATCTGATGATGAGGGAACTGATTTTTACTATATTGGCCAGGCAACACCTGTAGATTGGCATCAAACCACTATCAACAACGATAAGGGTCAGACGCTACCTATCGTGAATTTCAAATACGAGCTTCACAATCAGATTCATGATGAGCTGTACGGATATTTCACTAAGGATTAATGGTTATAGCCTTTTGGATTAAAAACGGTTATGCAAGCACAATATCAATTCAAATCCTTAAAAATCTTTGAGTTTAAAAAAAGAAATTGTGTTTGGGGAGAGAATTTCTCCTCCATTATATATTCGTTTGAGCTTTAAAAAGCTTTTATTTTTTTTAGTTTAAAATTGAAGCATTATCTTGGGTTACTGGTCCCATTCCCATGCGCCTAATGCGTTGTCTTGGGTTAGTATTCCGGTTCCTAATGCTCCTAGTGCGTTGTCTTTGGTTGTTTCTTCTACTGCCCATGCGCCTAGTGCGTTGTCTTGGTTTATAGGATATACATCAAATGTATCGATGTTTAAATCATTCGCTGAACTATCTGCAGTATCGATTCCGACACTGGTTATGTCTGCAGCGGAAATGCTGCTTATACTTATGAATAAAGTGAAAACTGTTAATAATATAAATATTTTATATTT
>CACYVR010000167.1 GCA_902777885.1 uncultured Methanobrevibacter sp. | reverse complement strand
GAATTTGCCTGTGGGCTTTAACACTTCTTTTAAAACAGTAGATGGCAATGCAACTTTATATGTATTTGCTGCCGGTGCTCAAAAGGGTGAAGGTAATTTGGTTATCAACGATAAAACTTACAGTGATATTTGGAGCGGAACCAGCCAATCATTTGATACATTCACTACAGACATTGATTCTGAAAAGATCAATGCTTACTTTGAATCAACTGGCGCTACCATTTTAGGACTGCACCAAATGGTGGTTGTTGAACATAGTGATTATTTGATAATCAATGCTCCTGATGTCAAAAAATACTATAAAGGTCCTGAAAGATTTGTTGTAACTGTCATGGATTACCAAAAAACTCCAATGGTCAATAAATCTGTAAATATCACTATTAATAGTGTTACCTATCCTAAAACTACAGATAAAAATGGTATGGCAAGCATAGCTCTTGGAATTGATAGTGGAATCTATAATGTAACAACTGCTGTTGATAATACGATGATGGAACAGCCGTTCAATTTAATATTAATGGAGTTCTTTATAACCGTAAAGTGTCCGGCAATAAAGGTCTTGCAAAATTAAACCTCAACCTCGAACAGGGCGAATATATAATTACTGCAACAAACCTTAAGACCGGTGAAATGTCTTCCAACAACATTAAAATCATTCCTAGAATTATTGAAAACTATAATTTAACCAAATATTACAGGAATGCATCACAATACACAGTCAAATTAATAGGTGAAGATGGTAATGCTGTCGGTGCCGGTGTAAATGTTACATTCAACATCAATGGAGTATTCTACACACGTACAACAAATGCCTCAGGAATAGCCAAATTGAATATTAACTTGGAAGCTGGCGATTACATCATCACGGCAGAATATGGTGGATGCAGAGTTTCAAACAAAATCACAATATTGCCGGTATTATCTGCAAGTAATTTGATTAAAAAATATGGCACTCCTGATCAATTTGTAGCTAAATTGGTTGACGGTCAAGGAAAAGCTTTTGCTGGTCAAAAAGTACAGTTTAACATCAATGGTGTCATGTATTATCGTACAACAGACGATAATGGTCAAGCCAGGTTAAACATTAACTTGCAGCCGGGTGAATACATTATAACTTCATCATATGGGGGCTGCAATATTGCTAATACAGTTAAAATTTATGGATGATTTGTTCATCCACCCACTCTTTTTTTGAGTATTACTTTTCACCCTAATTTTACTTAAATAGTAATACTTTAATTAATTTTATTAATAATAATTGTTCAATATATTATTTGAAAGGGATTATAAAATGTTCTTTTCAAAGGAGGTTTTAATATAATTAAGAGTAAATTTAGTACTTTTAATTTAAAGAATATAGCAATTTTAGCTATGATTTGTGTTTTATTCATGTGTAGTTTAAATATTACATTTGCTATGGATAATAATACAAATATCCAATTGGATGATTCAAATAATTTAAATCAAGGATATGATAAATCAATGCTCCTTATTAGTGATAATAGTGGAACAAATATCCTGGATTCCGCAGCAAATGAAGTATTGAATAATTATTCAAATGTAGATATCGAAGTTAGAAGTTCGGCTCAGATTTCTACAATGAAAGAAGACGAATTATATCAATTAGTTGATAAAAGTGATATTGTCATTGCAAATTGGTTAACAACTGATGCAGATGCAGTATTTACAAATTTATTAATTAAGTATCCTAATTTGTCAAACAAAGAAATGTTTTTAATATTGGAAACATCTTCTTCCTCACAGCTTAAAACATTTAATTTAGTTAAAAATTCTACTATTAATTATCATAAAATCTTCGATAGTGATGAATATACAGTTGATTTTTTAAATGATTATTTCCAAACTACAAAAAGAGGTCAATCATATACTTCAGTAAATGATTATCTCGTAAATGGAAACGGTAAAAAAGTGGATTCTAGATTTAACCAAGCAGTTTTATATAAAGACTGTAACGATAAAGAGAATCAAATTAATCAAATATTATGGGCATTAAGTACTTGCGGATTCAACTGCCAATACAATGTACCTGTTTTTCATGAATCTTATCAATATGGATTATATCGCGATAGATATATGTCTTTAGACGAATACAGAAAACTGTATTTTGATTCTTCAAGAAAATATACTGTCGGTTTACTTGAAAGTAATATGTATGTATCCAGTGCATCATTGGAACCATATTACTCATTAATAAACTCTTTAGAATCTAAAGGAGTTAATGTCATTCCTGTAGTTGCAGCAGGAGGTTCTGATGATCAATTGAAAGTGATGATTGAGTATTTTACCAATGCTCCTGATTATCAGTCATTTTTAGAAAATACCTCAAAATATGAAAGTAATGTTGATGCAATAATTTCAATGCCTGCATACGGTATTGGAGGAACATTATTTGACAGAGTAACTGAGTATTTTGAAACTGCAGGCGTACCTGTATTTAGAGCGGTTCATTCAGATTACGTAAGTAATGAAGAATGGGAGTTAAGTACTACAGGACTTCCTGGAAACAGAAGTGATAAATGGTGGCATGTAGCTATCGGTGAAGCGCAAGGAATTATTGAAGCTACTTTCGTAGGTGGAGTTACCAATGAAATATCTGCTACTACTGGTGCTAGATTAACAGGATATAAGTCACATGAAACCAATATTGACTTGTTTACTGACAGGATTATTTCATGGATTGATTTGAAATATACAGAAAACAAGGATAAAAAGGTTTCATTGATTTATTATAACTATCCTCCAGGAAAACAGAATATTGGTTCAAGTTACTTGGATTCAATAACAAGTATCTATAATCTTTTGCTGACTTTAAAATCAGAAGGTTATGAGGTTGATGATCTTCCGGAAAATACCAGTCAATTAGAAGACATGATAATTAAATGCGGTATCAATGTCGCTACATGGGCTCCGGGAGAATTGGAAAAATTAGCCAATAGATCCAATGTTGTTTTGCTTCCAGTTTCTGAATATGTTGAATGGTTTGAAAACTTGGAACCAATTTCTAAATTGCAAGTTGTTGAAGGTCCTGTTGCATATATTGGTGAGTTATCTCGAAATGCAATAGCTATAGATTATACTTCTCCAATGGATGAAAGATTATCTGATTGGTATGGTGAAATGATTGCATTACTTCCAGATAACTACACATCCAGAGCAATTCCAATTTTAGATAATATTGTTGCATCTTTAAAACAGTATTTAAAAACCGGTTTGGAATCAGACTATGATGTTTTCCTGATGTATAAACAGCAATGGGCTGATTTGAATGTACCTGGTTTAAATGGTTGGGGTGAAGCTCCGGGCAATATCATGACTGTTTGGAGGAATGGAACTCAATACTTTGTAATTCCTGGTTTGACATTCGGCAATGTCTTCATTGCTCCTGAACCTCAAAGAGGATGGGAAGCAGATTCAGATGCTTTATATCACAGCACTGCTGTTAGCCCAACGCACCAATATTTGGCAGCATATTATTATTTCCAGGAATATTATTCCTCTGCAATGGTTTTCGTTGGAAGGCATGCAACTCACGAATGGTTGCCTGGTAAGGAAGTTTTATTGTCCTCAACTGATTATGGTTCTATTGTTGTCGGTGATACTCCTCAAATCTATTTCTATATTTCAGACGGTTTGGGTGAAGGTATTCAAGCTAAAAGAAGAGGTTTTGCTGTAATGATTTCTCATTTAACATCTCCTTTGGCTTACACT
>CACYVR010000166.1 GCA_902777885.1 uncultured Methanobrevibacter sp. | reverse complement strand
CTGATTTTGGAGAAAATGGATGTATGTATGTTTCATATTATGATAAAACATTATTAGACTCTACTGACCTATCCAGTTATGCTACTGCAATAATAACTGAAAATACCATTCCATATAATAAAAACTATCAATATGCCATAATATGGGGAGGTAATTTCATGTCCGGTGAAACTGTAAGTTATATGAATGTCTTTGAAGCATTGGAAAATGATGCAATTGCCGCTGTTGGAACATACTTCAAGGAGGAAGGTGTAAATTATACAGTTGAAATTTATGTAAACAACGAA
Organism: uncultured Methanobrevibacter sp.; assembly: GCA_902777885.1. GTDB lineage: Archaea > Methanobacteriota > Methanobacteria > Methanobacteriales > Methanobacteriaceae > Methanocatella. Next base: position 3,753 of record CACYVR010000166.1, on the reverse strand, counting down.
TCAAAATTAATTCAAGAAGGCGTATCTCCATATCTTGGTTACCATACCATCAAATTAAATGAATACATACCAATTAAAGAAGGAGATATCTTCAAAGCAGTAATAACATCTAATAATATACCTTACATTACATTGGGAGACGTTAGAACTCACTATACTGAAAATATTTCATATGTCTCCATCGCAGGATCACCTTGGGAAGATTCTTATAAAAGCGGAGCAATTGCTTGTTTAAAAGTTTACACTGTAGAACTGCCGATTTATAGCGAAAGTAACCTTTGAAATCAATGGCGGAAGATACAACAGAACCAGTGATGAAAACGGAACCGCAAGAATGACAATTAACCTGGAACCGGGCAACTACACAATCAAAACAACATTCAACGGTACAGCAGTTGAAAATACCATTACAGTATTGCCTACCTTAATAGCTGACAATTTAGTCAAATACTATAGAAACGCATCCCAGTTCTTCATTTCAGCAGGTAAGTCAATAGCAGGCGTTAACATTACCATGAACATCAACGGCGTTTTCTATAACAGATTAACCAATGAAAATGGTACGGCTAAGCTAAACATTAATTTGGAGCCTGGCGAGTATATATTGACCGCTATCGATCCTTTAACGGGACTTCAGATGTCATATAACATCACAGTCTTACCAGTATTACTGGCCAGTGATATGGAAATGCGCTTCCAGGACGGTTCAACATTTAACGCATTGGTCTTAAACGGTGAGGGAAAGCCTAGGACAAATGCTGCAGTAACATTCAACATAAACGGAGTGTTCTACACAAGATACACCAACTCTTCAGGAATAGCTAAACTAAACATTAACCTGATGGCTGGAGAATATATAATTACTTCCGAATTTGATGGAATGAGAATTTCAGATACCATTACAATCAAGGATTAAATAATTTAATCCTTTTTATTCTTTTTTTAACAACAAACACCCCATTAAAATATATATTTTTAAATATCATTTTTTACATATTATAAAAACATGAAAATCTTAAATATTATGATTGTCATGCTTGTTTTAATCATGTCGGTGGGAGCAGTCTGTGCAGCAGATGACATATCCGACGAAATCATAAGTAATGACGGTCAAGATACTTTGGAAATTACGCAAGATGATATTTATACTGCGGATGAACCTTCATTCGCTGATTTGACTAAGGAAATAGAAAATGCAGGTACGACTTTGGATTTGACCAGGGACTATGCCTTCAACAATGAAACTGACAACAATACTGGAATCCTCATAACCAAAGACAATTTTGTCCTTAACGGTAACGGCCACACAGTTGACGGGAAAAACCTATCCCGGATATTTGGCATCGGCGGAAATAACATTACATTAAGCAATTTAGTTTTAATCAATGCAAATGCCGATAAAGGCGGAGCAGTATACAGTGAAGTGACAGTAACATTGAATAACATTACTTTCATTGACAACTATGCAAGCCAATTTGGTGGAGCGGTAGGGCTTTTTGTTGATGCTACCATTAACATCAACAATTCCAGATTCATTAACAATAATGCTAATACAGGTCCGTCAATATATGTTCAGAATGGTAACTTATGCATTTACAATACGGAGTTTACTTCAAATGTACATATTAAAGGTGGTCAGGTCAATCTAAACAATGCCATAGCATATATTAATAACGCTACCTTTGCCAATATTGTATCCGATTATTCTCCTGCAATACAACTTGGAAAAGCAAAAGCCCTTACACTACTCAATTCCAAGTTCATTAATTTAACTGCCAACATCACTGCAGGTGCAATCAGCGTTAAAAATGGTGGTGAAATATACATCAGGAATTGTGAATTCACAAACATCACTTCCTCTAAAAATGCAGGAGCAATCCTTGCAGACATCACTGGAGAGAAGGACCTACAGGGCAATGTAACCATACTCGACACAGTATTCAGGGACACTTCTTCAGGATTTGGTGGAGCATACATTCAATTCGGAGGTAAACTCCTAATAAACAATACCGAGTTTATAAACAACCATGCTACCTACAACGGCGGATCAGTTTATATTTCATATGTCGATTATGCTGAAGTCAATGACTGTAATTTCACCTCAAACGGTGTTGACATAATTGAAGACTATCCTACCTACGGCGGAGCGATGGTCATTGATATGAGTACAATAACCATAAACAACTCCAGATTCGTCGACAATACTGCAAGCGAAGGAAATGCAATCTATGCTTATGATGCATCATATGCGATTAAAAATTCACTATTTGAAAATAATACAAATGGTATTTACACCTTTTTCGATAAGGAACACATTTTTGAAAACAATACGTTCATTAATGACAACATCTCAATCAACAATACCTTCTATGCAACAATCCAGGTTGGAGAAGGCATGCAGTTAACATTGCTCAACAATACGATTAGCGTTGACACCATTCCAAAAAGATTTGATTTACGTGACTGGGGATGGGTTTCACCAGTCAAAAATCAGGGATGGATGGGAGCCTGCTGGACATTCGGAATGACAGGTACCCTAGAATCTTCATTATTGAAAGCGACAGGCATTGCAGCTGACCTTTCAGAAAACAATATGCAGGACACCATGTTAAAATATTCAACCTATGGATTAACTTCAATGTTTGAAGGCGGGGGCAACATTGCTTCTGTAGGTTATCTCTTGAGCTGGCTTGGAGCATTCACACAGGATGCGGATACATATGATGAAATGGGAAAACTTTCACCACTAATCACAACCAACCAAGACATTCACATTCAGGACGTGATGTTTACACCTAACAAGGAAATCCCAAACGGAACACAGCTCAAATTGGCAATCCTGAAATACGGTTCCATAGACATATCATATAACGGACAATCCACATATAATGAAGTGACTCCTTATTATAATCCGGAAACTTATGCACAGTATGTTAATGACAGTTCCATTCAACCTAACCACGCAGTTTCAATTGTCGGATGGGATGACAATTTCTCAAAAGAAAAGTTCGGAATTACACCCCCTGGTGACGGCGCATGGATTGTTAAAAACAGCTGGGGTACTGATTTTGGAGAAAATGGGTTCTTATATGTTTCATATTATGACCAATCACTCCTAAAATCCCTCAATGTAATCAGTTATGCTACTTCAATAATAATTGAAAATACCGTGCCGTACAACAAGAACTATCAATATGATATGTTTTGGGGAACTGATTTCAAAGGTAATGGAACTGTAAAATATATGAATGTCTTTGAATCATTGGGAAGTGATGCGATTGCAGCTGTCGGAACATACTTCAACCAGAGCGGCGTCAATTATACTGTTGAGATTTATGTAAATGACGTGTTGAAATTAACCCAGGGCGGAGTATCACCATATTACGGTTACCACACAATCAAATTAGATAATTACATCCCAATTAAAAAAGGAGATATTTTTAAAGCTGTAGTAACATCAAACGGTATGCCAAGAATCGAATTGAAGGATAGCAGAATACATTATACCAATAATATATCATTTATATCCTTTGACGGAGAAACCTGGGAAGATAATTATAACTTAGGCAATATTGCATGTCTAAAAGTCTATACTGTTGCATTGCCAATTTATACCGAGGATTTGGTTAAAATCTATAAAAACGACTCTAAATTCGAAGCAAATATTGGTGTTGCAAACGAAACAGTAACCTTTGAAATCAATGGCGGAAGATACAACAGAACCAGTGATGAAAACGGAACCGCAAGAATGAC
>CACYVR010000165.1 GCA_902777885.1 uncultured Methanobrevibacter sp. | reverse complement strand
GATTTGACAATTTTCAATTCATTTTCTTTTTTGGAAGTTCTTTTGCAGATATAATCTATTACTTCTTTATTGGGCTCCATTATACCATTTTTAGCACCCATTTCAATTGCCATATTACACATGGTTGCTCTTCCTTCAACGCCCATATTTTCTATTGTTTCACCACAGAATTCAGCGGTTTTGTATGTTGCGCCTGCAATTCCAATTTCTCCAATAATATTTAAAATAATGTCTTTTGGTGCAATATATGAGTTTAATTCACCAGAAATTTCCATTTTAATGGCTTGCGGAACCATGAACCATGTTTTTCCGGTTGCCCAAACCATTGCCAGGTCTGTTGCACCCATTCCTGTTGAAAATGCTCCGAAGGCGCCATAAGTACAGGTGTGTGAGTCTGCACCAACAATTACCTTTCCAGGTTCAACCAGTCCCATTTCCGGAACTACCTGATGACATATTCCTTCTCCATGAATATAATTATTTTTTATGTCCTGTTTTTTTATAAAATCACGGCAAACCTTTTGAAATTCGGCTGACCCTATAGTATTTGCAGGAATATTGTGATCAAAAATGATTGCTATTTTTTCAGAATCCCAAACCTTGTCTGATACTTTTTCGAATGTTTTGATTGCGGGAGGGGAAGTTCCATCGTGTGACATTGCCAAATCAACTGGGATTTCTATTATTTCTCCAGGCGTCACTTCATGGCCCGCTTTTGAAGAGAGGATTTTTTCGGTAATATTCACGTTATCTACCCTTTTGTGTTTTTGACGATTTCTCTAAATACTTTATCGTTAATGTATTTTCCTTCTTCTCTAGATTTTTTAACCTGTCTTACGATTTCAATAAGTTCATCGTCACTGACTTCCAATTCACATTCATTTAATTTGGCTCTAACGGCTCTGCAACCTGAATGTTTTCCTAAAACAAGTTGTCTTTTCTGTCCTACCAATTCGGGAACATATGGCTCATAACATAACGGCTCTTCTATTACGGCATCCACATGAATTCCGGATTCATGTCTGAATACGTTATTTCCCACAACAGGTTTATTGTAAGGAATTGGTAATCCGCTTGCTTTGGATACAATATTGGATAATTCCGTAATGTATTTGGTTTTGAATTTTAAGTCTTTTCCATATAATATTTTCAATGCCATTACAAGTTCTTCCAGGGATGCATTACCTGCTCTTTCACCAATACCGTTAACTGTTGTTGAAATGCCTTTTGCACCGGCCAGCACTCCAGTAATTGAGTTTATTACCGCAAGACCAAAATCATTGTGACAGTGTAGAGCAATATTGACTTTTAAATCTTTTACCAGTTCTCTAACCATATAATCGATTCCTTGTGGTGTAATTGCTCCGGTTGTATCTGCAATATGGACTCTGTCTGCACCGCATTCCTGTGCTTTTGAATAAATTCTTTTTAAGAACTCAATATCTGTTCTTGTAGCGTCTTCAGCTGAAAATGCAACATATAATCCATGGTCTTTTGCATAGTCAACTGCGCTTTCACATAAATTGATTGCGTCCTGGCGGGTTATATGCATTTTATGGTCTAAATGAATGTCTGATGTTCCAACAAATGTAATTACACCATCCACATCACAGTCTAATGCAGCATCAATGTCTTCAGGTTTTGTCCGGGTTAATGCAAGAATATCTGCATCCAAGCCTTCTTTTGCTATTGCGCTTACGCTTTCTCGTTCTCTTTCAGATACAATAGGAAAACCCGCTTCGATTTGATTGATTTTAAATTGATCTAGCTTATGTGCAATCTCTATTTTATCTTCAAAACTAAAACAGACACCAGGTGTTTGTTCACCGTCTCTTAATGTCGTGTCGTATATAATTAAATCTTCAGGTATTGTTAGTTCACATTCTTTATTGTAATGACTTATAAAATATTGCAATTATCTCACTTCTTATATAATTATAATTATAATAGTATTTTCTTTCAATATTAATATAATTTTTCTAATAATTCCAAATATGATGTTCTTTCAAATCCCTCATTAATTCCCAATTCTTTAAATAAATCAAATATTTTTTCTTGTGCTTCAGAATAATCACTTCCGTCTTCAAGTGCAATTTCTATTTCCATATATGGGTCTAAACCTTCAATGTCATCCAGACTAATCTCAAAATTTTTATAATTATAATATTGCCTATTTTTTTTAACCGCCCTTACTTTCGTAAATCCCAAATGTTGAAATATTTTACTGCATTTTTCACTATTTTCTATTCCAATTTCAATTTCTTCACGTGTTTTGCTTTTGGAATCTATTTTTGGACCTTTATATGTTATAAAAATATTGGTGTCATCATTTTCTTTTGTTGTTCTTATTCTTAAGGCTTCATCGCTTTTTGCGAAATCCACTATTGGACTGTTAAAATAGATATCTTCTTGAAATTCTTTTTTACTTTTTATAGCCCCAAGATTTTCTAACTTTTTTTCCATATCTTGAAAATTTTCAATTTTTGCTTTAACTTCAACTTCTATCATTTTAATTTCCCCTTTAATTTATTATTTAAAATTTTTTTAATTTTAATATTTTTGTTATTATTATTTAAATAAACATAACTTTATATAGTATATAAATAAAATATTTTATTAGTAAAAATTTAATTTTTGTTTTCTTAATTTTTACTTACTACTTTTAAAAACTTAATTGGAGGTTTAGATTTTGACCGATGTTGATATTAAAATAGAAAACATTGTAGCTTCCGCAAGCATTGGGAAGGATATTGTCCTGACTGATGTGTCCCAAGCTTTAGAAGGGGTTAATTTTAATCGCGAACAGTTTCCGGGATTAGTTTTCAAACTTAAAGATCCTAAAACCGCAGCGTTAATCTTCAGCTCTGGTAAGCTTGTTTGTACTGGGGCAAAATCTATAGATGATTCCAAATTGGCAATCAAGAAAACTGTAGATTTGATGAGGACAGTAGATACTGAAATTCCTCATGAATTCGAAATTAAAATTCAAAATATTGTGGCTTCTGCGAATTTGCAATCCACATTAAACTTAGAAGCAGTAGCTTTAGAACTTGAAGATACTGAATACGAACCGGAACAATTCCCGGGTTTAGTATACAGATTATCTGACCCTAAAGTTGTGCTATTATTGTTTGGTTCCGGTAAAGTTGTTTGTACTGGAGCAAAAACAAAAAGCGACGCTAAATTAGGCGTCGAAAGAGCTTACGATAGATTAAGTGAGCTAGATTTAATATAATTGGTGGTATTATTGATTAAACTTGTAGTATTTGACTTA
>CACYVR010000164.1 GCA_902777885.1 uncultured Methanobrevibacter sp. | reverse complement strand
GAAGCTTACGCAGTATTGTCTGATGATGAAAAACGTCAAAGATACGATCAATTCGGTCATGCAGGAATGGAAGGATTTACCGCTGAAGACTTCTATCAAAATGTCAACTTTGATGATATATTCCAAGGATTTGATATTGGCAATATCTTCGATTTATTCGGTTTTGGTGGAGGTTCACGTTCAAGAGGACCATCAGGCCCGCAAAGAGGATCTGATATTTACACTGAAGTTCACATTACTCTTGAAGAAGCATATAACGGCTGTGAAAAGGAAATTAAAGTCACAAGAAGTGAGCTTTGTCCAACATGTAACGGAACAAAGTCAAAGCCAGGTCATGACCCCCAAACCTGTCCAACATGTAAAGGTGCCGGCCAGATAAAAGAGGTCAGCAACACATTTTTAGGCCAGATGGTTAACGTTAGACCATGCCGCCAGTGTGGAGGAACAGGAAAGATAATTACCGAACCATGTGAAGACTGTCATGGTAAAGGAAGCGTTAGAAAAACTAAAACAATTAAACTTGAAATACCTGAAGGTGTTGATGAAGGCAATCACTTAAGAGTATCCGGTGAAGGAAACTGCGGTGAAAGCTCAGGTCTTGAAGGAGACCTTATCGTATCAGTTCACATCAAAAGAAACAAACAGTTTGAACGTGAAGGAGACCACTTATACTACGAGCAGCAAATCAGTTTCCCGCAGGCAGCATTAGGTGACATTATCAGCATACCAACAATTGAAGGTAAGGAAGTAGAGTTTAAAATTACTCCAGGAACCCAAAGCGGAACAGTATTTAAACTAAAAGGTCAGGGAATGAATTCCGTAAGACACTCCGGAAGAGGAAACCTTTATGTTACTGTAACAGTTGTCGTTCCTAAAAAATTAAACTCCAAACAAAAGAAATTATTAAATGAATTTGCCGAAATCAGCGGTGAAGAAATTAAACACGTTGAAAAAGGCTTAAAAGACAAATTTAAAGATGTATTCAATTAGCTATATTCCACATAGCTAATTATCCCCACTCTTTTTACATATTAATCATCAAAGATAGTAAACCATCAGATAAATCAGCACCAGTAAGATAAGGATTAAAACCCAAAAAAGTCCTATTTTAAGAATAATAAAATTAACTTCTTCAAGATATGTGTGAATTGGGCATATTACTCGTCAAATGCTCTCTGATGAAATTTAAATAGTTAATTAACTAAAATAATATTAAAATTAATTAACCGGAGACCAATTATGCAAGAGAATAATCAAATAGTAAATACGTTACTATATATTGGTGACGAAGGAGAAGTATCAATAAACGTTGTAATTGACCAAGAAAGAGAAACAATGTGGGCAACACAAAAAACCATGGCAGAACTGTTTAATGTAAATGTTCCTGCTATTAGTAAACACTTGAAAAATATTTTTGAAGAAGGAGAATTGAAAAAAAATTCAGTTATTTCCAAAATGGAAATAACTGCATCCGATGGAAAAAAATACAATACAAATTTCTATAATTTAGATGCAATTATATCTGTAGGTTATAGAGTTAACTCCAAGGATGCAACACACTTCAGAATATGGGCCACAAATGTTTTAAGAGAATATATGGTTAAAGGATTTGTTTTGGATGATGAATTATTAAAAAACGGATCTCGATTCGGTAAAGATTATTTCGACCAACTCCTAGAAAAGATTAAAGAAATCAGAACCTCTGAAAGAAGATTCTACGAAAAAATAACTGATCTTTTTGCCACATCATACGATTATAATCCCAAAGCTGAAATTACAATTAATTTCTATAAATGTGTTCAATCAAAATTACATTATGCAGTTTCAGGTTTAACACCACCCGAACTTATTAAACACCGTGCAGACAGTAAAAAGGAACATATGGGATTGACAACATGGCAAGATGCACCTAACGGTAAAATAATGTTAAGCGATGCTAAAATCGCCAAAAATTATTTGTCTGAAGAAGAGATATCCGAACTCAACCGTATCGTTAACATGTATCTGGATTATGCTGAAAACCAGGCTTCAAGACACAAAGCCATGTCTATGAAAGATTGGGCAACACGATTAGACAAATTTTTAGAGTTCAATGAATATCAGATTCTAAATAATAAGGGAAGCATATCAAGAAAAGAAGTCAATGAATTTGTAAAAGCTGAATTTGAGAAATTCCAACCAATACAAGATAAAAATTATAAATCCGATTACAATAAATTTGATGAGGAAACCAGAAAACTATTAAAAGAAAAGCAATAGTATGAAGATTTGTATTCAGCCAAATCTGAAAAAATTCATTGACCATTAAAAAATTAGCCATAATCCACACATGGCTAATTATTCCACCCTTTTATCATTTACTCACCCATCATTAAAAATATTCAGCTTGTCAAACTTGGATCAGTTTACAAAAAAACTCATCATATTTTTCATGCATTTTAATCGAATAATGCATAAAACTGTATAATGTTAATAAAATAATGCGAATAATTAATTGAAAAATGAAAATTTTTAATTGATAAAAAAAGAGAATGGATTTGATGATAACACTATGGCAAACGAAAAAAATAACATTCAACATAAACGGAGTATTCTACACAAGAACAACAAACAATCAAGGAATCACAAAACTTAACATCAACCTACAGGCCGGAAAATACATGATAACCTCAAACTACAACGGACTAAACATAGCAAACACCGTAACCGTACAAAACTAAAAACACAAAAAAATATAACCATCACACACCAAAATATGATTTTTTAATCATACTAATGAAACTCCTTGACCTAAGATATTTAGATAAAATATGTAATGTAGTATACCACAATACAATTTATAAATAAACAATATATTCGACTATAATCACACTAAATAGAATTATTCTAAAAATCAGACAAAATAATTGCTGAAGAAAATTTCATGAAAAATGGAGCGTTGGAAAAACCAAAAAAGATGCTGAGCCATTTTTAACCGTTAATATTATTTCCAAATTTTTTGTTTTTACATTAAAAAATGTAGCGAAAAGTAAAAGTTTTCACCAATAATCCAATATCATTTTAATTAAATATCCTATTAAAAAAATTAATATTTACCGACATATCCATTAAAATAAATAATGCTGATTTTAGAATAATCAATAGATATTTGAAAAATAGTAAATCTAAATTATGATATCTACATGAAAAAAGAAAAAATTGGAGAAGTTAAATTATTTAACTTCTCTCGCCTAAGCGGTTACAGTTACTTTGTTGGATATGGCCGCCTGACCATATGTTGAAGTAAT
>CACYVR010000163.1 GCA_902777885.1 uncultured Methanobrevibacter sp. | reverse complement strand
GCTTCTAGCAAAACCGTATTTCCTTTTTCAACATAATAATCGTCCATTGAAATAAGCGTGTCCAATGTAGATAATGTTGCAAAGGCCTTGATACATGCAACCTGTGATTCGTAGCTAGATGAGTGATAACTATTTTTTAAATCATATAAATCTATCCAGTTACTTCCATCATGGCTAAAGTAAGACATTCCTTTTTTATAAATGTTTTTATTAGTATATTTGCTTTTTGAAACCGGAATGCTTGCTGTAGTAGGAATATACTTATTTAACTTGAAAGTAAAATAACCTTCATGTGTAAATCCAATCTGTGTTGACTTTAATTCATTGTTTACATAGACTTTAATTTCATAATCACTACCATGATTGAAATAAGTGGAAAATGCTGCCAACAGCTCATCATCAGTAGCTTTGAATACACTTTTATACCATACAGTACTTCTTCCGCTTTCAAAGAAATCCGTTAAGCCTATAACATCATACTGATAATTCTTATCCAAATCAATAGTATTATTTAAAATAAAAGTGTAGGCAGTATGTGATTTGCCGACTTCCGCCAGTTTAGTATCATAATATGAAACATAGAAATATCCGTTATTTCCCCAGTAAGGTCCCCAACTGTTTTTACAAATCCATGCACCATTGCCTTCCGGCTGAACATTAAAATTATATCTGGAGTATGTATCATCCCATCCGACAATCGTAACGGCATGATTGACATCACCCCTGCCATTATAATAATAGGAATCTGTTGACTTTTTGAGATAATTATCATCATTATGCAGTCCTGTAGCTACGGCTCCATATTTCATGATGGCTTTTTTGATATCATCATTATCCAAATAAGAATCTCTTGAGAGTGTTAAAACGTCCTGGACATGGAATTTTGAATGTAAAATCGGAGACAACACAGAATAATCATCAAATTTATCTTCATATTCATAAACAGGACCTAACCAACTTGTTAAATATCCGAGAGCCATAGTGTCAAATCCGCCTTTATTGGTTTCAACATTACGGCCATAATCTGAATATAGACTAATCAGGTTCTTCATATTCTCTTCAGATAAATCATAAGAAATTCCACTACTTTTTAAAATACAGGATTCCAATGCTGCAATTGCGGAAAATGCCCAGCAGTCCCCACTTGACTGCTGGTCTTTTACGGGAGTTACATAACCATAATCAACCAAATTATATACAGATGGAATTCTAGTTATTTCATCATGAATATGCTCATTTACAATCAATGTGTAATTTCCATCCCCTAACCTCAAATCGATTTCATTTGTCACGTATAAATCATTACCCTTTAAAGCTTTATTGTTTGCATAATAGTTACCCGCATCATCAGAAAGATTATTTAAAATTAAATAAATTGCACCTCCATAAAGATCAGCTGTGTTGTTAATAAATAATGAAGACGTGGCATAACAGGAGGTTGAGTTATCAACAAAAATCGCCCCTCCATTTTTACCGATATTGTCTCTGAAAACACAGTCTGTCATATGGAATGAACCGTATAAGGAATAAACTGCACCTCCCCGATATGAGGCTTTATTATTTGAAAATTTTGATTTTGATATAGTGATTTTTGAATTCAAATCGCAAATGGCTCCGCCGAATTGTCCGTGACAGTTTATGAAATTGGAATTTGAAATCACTGCATTTACATTTATAAAGTATATTGCACCGCCGGAGTCTTTTATTGATGTGTCATTAATAAAATCAGAATCGTAAATTTCAATTATTGTATTTTCACCTGCAGCTATCGCACCGCCATAGCTATATGCTCTGTTTGAATCAAAAGTTGTGTTAATAATTTTTAAATGGCCATGAGTCATGTAAAGTGCTCCACCGTATTCGGCAGAGTTGTTTTTAAAAATACAATTTGTCAAGTACAGATAAGGATCATAGTGTTCGCCGGGATTGTAAATTGCTCCGCCAAATGAGTTATTATAATGATCATTTATATTTGCTTCTGCATTTTCTATTAAAACATTTTTAATGTCTATTGTTCCGTGATTTATAATATTAACGCCAGATAACGTTAAATCCGATAAATAAAAATGTTTAATTGTTAACGCATGATGACTTGTTATAATCGTTTTTTCCATACCTGCTCCATAAACTGTAAGATTATTATACTGAGCAGATATGCTAGTGTCTAAAAAGTATTCACCTTTTGCCAAGTGAATAACTGCATCATTTCTAATATATTCCTGTTTAAACTGATTATATGGATTATTCTTAGAACCGTCACCACCAGCAGGAGCAGAAGCATCAAAGTATATGTCATTTGAAGCAGAAGCCCTTAAAAGAATCTCATCTTCTTTAATAACCCTAGACGTTATGTTTTCGCCGCCTTCAACTTCACAAGCTATTGAAGAAGGAATTACAACCATTATCAGCAAAACTATTGCAATTATCATCAGCGAGATATTGAATTTGTTAAACAATTAAATTTCCCCCTTTTGTCAAATATTAAAGATATTTTTATTTTTAATAGTATAAATAGACATACTATATCATTTTGATTAAAAATTTTTCATAAAAATGAATTAAATCCATTAAAAACATTTAATCCATAAAGAATTTTAAACAAATACTATAATAACAAAGTTATAAATTAAAAATATCAATTTAAAAAAAATATACAAATCTACAAAAAAAATAATGAATATTTAAAATATTATACATTATGAAAAAATATAAAAAGTTTATGTAGTTCTATTTCCAAATAGAGATAAAAAATTAAATTAACGCCTAATACGCTGATTAGGATATAAAAAGTCATCTAAAAATGCCAGACCTTCATCATCATCGGCCAAATCTTCAATATCCAAAATTTCATAACTTTCCAAAATAGGACCGCTCAGGTTTTTGCCAATTTTTACAAGTGAAATATGCTCCTCAGTCAATAAATTACGAATAAATGCTTCAGGTGTTGTAAATTCCCTTTTTACATTTAAAACCAAAGTATCGTCTAGAACATAACAGTTTTCAAGGCCAAACTTCTCAATGAAATTATCACAGGCAACCTTATAAAATACCTTAGGACCCTTATGAACTTTAACATCATTTAACTTAAATACTGCCAGTTCAAGCAATATTATGGCATATCTCTCTTCATCAGTCCAGTAATGGGCTTGGAATACCAAAAAGTCATTTTTGTTTAAGATGTTTTTTAAGGAATTCGTAGTCTTTTTTAGCTGAGGATGTAGGGTATCCAAAGGAATTTGAGGTATTTCAAATTTAACGGCAATAAAATTGCTTTCACGAGATTTTAATTCATCTAAAACAATATCCTTATCCAATTTTTTATCTAAAGGATAGAAATAATCCTGTTTTTTATCTGAATTTAAGTAATTTCTCGCAGATTGAATAAACTGTGAATATTTATCAAGCCTTAATGCAGCACCAACATTACGGTTTTTATCAGTCATCTTTAAAATTTTTTGCAGTTCCGTAATTTTCCAAATCAATAACATGGCCAAATTCCCAATTGGAAGCCTCATTCAATGTATTTTCAAAAGTTCCATATTTAATTATCAGCAATTCGCACAAATAACCTGCAAATCCCCCTACCTTAAACTCTGAACCATATGTTCCGGTCATGGCCATGAATCTTTTTAAAAGCAAAACCTCCTCATTTTGACCTTCTTTTAAGTTAGCCTGGACATATCTGGTATGTAGAATTGTCCTGTCAACTGCAGATTTGAGCTGGCTTCCATCATCTATCCTATAGCACGGAACCAAATCAACTTCAAAGCCATCGATTTCAGTTGTTACATAAGGATGAGATGCGAACTGATGATTAGGTTCTCCATTAAAGACATCACAGCATTCATGTGCTAAATCAAGACCTTTTTGCTTTAATTCTTTTTGATCTGTGGACAATGGAAACGCCATGAAAATATCAATGTCTGATTTGCCTCGCAAATAAGTGCCTTTTGCAACTGAACCAACAAGTACTGCTTCAACATCAAGATTATTCAAATGACACTTATCATTGATGAAATCGATAATTTTTCCAGAAACTTCCCTAACCTTATTGCTTTCCTCTTCTGTTGGTTTAATATCATCCAAAATAAGTTTATAATCCATCAAATCATAACCTGAATTCAATCAAATCTTCATATATTGGTCCTTTCGGAGTCAATGTACTTTTCTTTAAAGTAATGGAATTGACTTCCATTTCCCCAATATCCACATTACCATATTCTTCTATTGTATTTTTTACTTTATTTTTGCCTTTGGCAGACCTCATTCTGCCTATCGTTAAATGTGATGAGAATTTTCTGTCCAAATCAAAGCCTATTGAATTGAATTCATTATCCAACTTATCATGCAGGTCTTTTAAAATTTCATCTTCATCCAAACCTACCCATATGACCTTTATGCGATTATTATTTGGAAAGGCACCGCAGCCTTTTATTTTAATATTAAAAGAATCAAAATCCTCTATTACTTTTTCAATTTTTTCTGCAATCAAATCAATACCTTCAGTATCAATATCGCCAAAAAACTTTAATGTAAAGTGAAGATTTTGCAAATCAACGTATTTGATATTAGCATCAATCTGTTTAAATTCACGGATTATCCTATTGATTTTTGGCTTTAAATCATCATCCAGGTCAATCGCTAGAAATGCTCTGATTTGTGACATGATATTCCTCATTGTTCAATTATAGTTTCATCAATAGCTATACCGAAATGTCTTGCACTCTTTTCAATATAGACTTTTACCTTATCCCCAGGCTTTGCATCTGCAACGGATAATGGATTGTTTTTATCATCGACAATTCTGATTGTTTCTGCATTTTGAAGTAATGTTCTGATTTTCTTGCCTTCATATTCTGCTTCGATTAAAATCAATGGTCTTCTTTCGATTTTGCTTCTTCCAACATATGCAGTACGGGTTTCACCTTCAGTATTTACAATCAATACTTCATCTCCCGCCACGAGTTCTGACAAGTATCTTGTTTTATTACCTGGAACCATAACATATGCCTGAACTGGACCTGCATTTACTCTAAATGGTCTTGAAGCTACATATTCACTTTCCAAGGATTCTGAGTGAACTAAAAACATTGATTTTGAATAAGATCCTATAAGCATTCCTTCTCCAGGCTGCATCATGTCTGTTGTATCAACACAAACTCTGTCTCCTGAACCTAAGGGTCTGACATCAGTTATTGTAGCTATTTTCAAGTCATATTTAACTCTAGACGCATTGTCAACTTCTGAAGCAATTTCCTTAATTAACGCAAAGTCATTTGCTTCAAAGACTACACCGTCAGTTCCATGCTCTAAAGTTTCAAGTGCCAATTTAGCCCCGTCCTTATCAGCTACAGCAGCCATTATCTTAACATCGACTTTCTGTAAATCCGCAATGATATTTTCCAGCGGAATTACAGTCCAGTCAGTTCCAACAAGAATAATATAATCAACGATTGGTCCTAATTTTACTGCTAATTGTTCATGTAATTTATCTGTAATTTTAATATATGCACAAACTGTTTTTCCGTTGCTTTTAGCTTTTTTTGCATCCGCCAAATCTTTGGAGTCATCCAAATTTTCACTTAAATCAATAGCTCCATCACCTTCGCCGTTAAATCCTACAAGATAGATATCTGCATCTTCA
Source organism: uncultured Methanobrevibacter sp. (assembly GCA_902777885.1). Classification (GTDB taxonomy): domain Archaea; phylum Methanobacteriota; class Methanobacteria; order Methanobacteriales; family Methanobacteriaceae; genus Methanocatella. The sequence continues at coordinate 1,037 of CACYVR010000163.1, read as the reverse complement.
TCATTGGAAATTATATTTACATTTCCCAATTTGCGGATTTTATCGCCATACTCTAAATCAACCACATGACTAATTCCTGACTCAAGTGCGGTTGTTATCATTTCCTTTCTGTCATCCCATGGGAGGTCTGGAGTCACTATCCAAGCGAATTTATTTTGCATTGAATCACCTTAATCTAAGAATTTTAAAGCTTCTTCAACTTCCAAATCATTGTGGACTACTTCTGAAATTGCTCTTGTAATTTTTCCAGGATTTTCAGCTTGGAAAAGATTACGTCCGAATGCTACACCTGCTCCACCAACACTTAATGAATCTTTTACCATAGTCAATAATTCTTCATCAGTGTCTACTTTTGGTCCTCCTGCAATAACTACAGGAACAAGTGCCCCTTCAACAACTTCCCTGAATGAATCAGGATCACCAGTATAATTTGTTTTTACAATGTCTACACCTAATTCTGAACCGACACGAGCAGCATGTTTTACAAATTCAACATCCATTTCGTTTTCCACTTTTTGTCCACGAGGATACATCATTGCTAAAAGTGGAATTCCCCAGTAATCACAGGTTTCAGCGATTTCACCTAATTCCTGCAACATTTCACTTTCAGTAGCGCTTCCAAGATTTACATGAACAGAAACAGCATCTGCACCTAACTGGATTGCTTTTTCGACTGAAGTTACGGTCACTTTATTATTTGGATCCGGTGCAAGTGAAGTACTTGCGGAGAGGTGTACTATAAGACCAATGTCTTTACCGTATCCTCTGTGACCTCTTTGAACAATTCCCTTATGCATTAATATAGCATCTGCCCCTCCTTGGGAGATTTCTTCCACAGTGTCATCAATATTTACAATTCCTTTAATAGGGCCGCTGGAAACACCATGATCCATTGGAGCAATAACTGTCCTTCCAGTATTCCTATTGAAAATTCTTTCTAAACGAATTTTTTTACCAATCATTATATTACCTTCTAAAAAAATAACATTATATAATATATTTCTGATATTATTTATAGTTTAATTTCTAAAATTATT
>CACYVR010000162.1 GCA_902777885.1 uncultured Methanobrevibacter sp. | reverse complement strand
GTAAACTTTGATTCAAAAATTCATGACGTTACTAAAATTGCGACATTAAGATACAATGTAGACTTTAGAACATATGACAAGATTTTTTCTTCTAAAGAAAAAGCAATTGAAGTTATTGGAAAACATATGGGAAAAGATGAATATATAAAAGTCATTTATGATGATGAAGATATTATTGGAATGTTGACTGTATATACTCATGATAAGCAACCTAAAACTCATTTTAAATCACTTAAATTATTATCTGTTGAAATATTGGATTATTTTGTTATCTGTGACATTAAAAAAGATGATATTTATATTGCGGAAATAGCTATTGATGAAAATCAAAGATCAAAGGGTTACGGAACAAGAGTCATTGAAGACGTTATTGATTATGCTCGAAAAAATGGATATAAAAGAGTTATTTTAGATGCTGACTTTAGAAATCCGAAAGCAAAGGCATTGTATGAAAGACTGGGCTTTAAAGTTTATGATAAAAAATCTTTTTTAAAAAGAGGCATGTATAATATGGAGTTTAAACTTTCCTAAAATCCGTTAAGCCCAACTTTTTCAAAAAAGCATATTCTGAAAAATATATTTACTTCACTTTCATAATTTGTATATATAGTATTAAATATTATTAATGTGAAATGCACATAATAAAATCAAGAAAAAACATTAAAAGTGTCAAAATCTGGAATTGAAAGAAAAAAATTATTCACATAGTGATGAAAATTTTTAAAAAAAAAGGAGTCTGCGATTACTATGGAAATTATTGATGAAAAACAAACCCCAAAAAGAAGTTTAAAAAGAAGTTTAATCGTATTTATTGGAAATATTCTGGGAATATATTTGATAGGTTGTTTAGGATTAGGAGTAGAAGTTAGTCAGTTTGATGACATAATCCTTTTAGTTGTATTTATCAGTTTAATAAATTCCCTGCTCTGGCCTATTTTAACAAGAATAGCAATGCCGTTTTTGGTTTTAACATTCGGAGTGGGAACCTTAATATTAAACGGACTTTTACTTCAGATTTTCGCACCATTATTTGACATACAGATTAAAGGTCCTGCAATGATTCTTGCCCCGTTAGCTATGGCAGCCGTTTCAACGGCACTGTCTGCATTAATTACAATAGATGATGACAGTTCATATTACAGGTCTGTTTTAAGGGATGCTGAAAAGAAAAGAAAAAATGAAATTAAGGATTATCCGGGAGTTATAATTGTTGAAATTGACGGGCTTGCCTATGAAGTTTTATGCGAAGCAGTTGAAAAAGGAGACATGCCCACCCTTAAAAAAATGATTGAAAGTGACAATTACACTCTTAGAAGCTGGGAAACTGACCTCTCTTCCCAGACCGGTGCAAGCCAGGCAGGAATTCTTCATGGAAACAATGAAGGCATTGTTGCATTCAGATGGATAGAAAAAAGCAACAACAACCAGATGATGCAATGTTCCGGAATCACTAAAGTGCCGGAACTGGAAGAAAGAATTTCAGATGGAAACGGATTGCTTGTGGATAACGGAGCAAGCAGATCAAATTTATTCTCAGGAGATACGGACAATGTAATATTTACATTCAGTAAGATACTGGACTTTAAAAAATTATACAATAACGCATGGTTTTCAGTATTTTCCAATCCCAGCAATTTTGCACGTATAGTCGCCTTGTTTCTTGCAGACATTGTACGTGAAATCTGGTCACAAATTTCCCATTCAATAAAAAACGTCAGGCCAAGAATAAATCGTGGAATAACCTACATCCCAACAAGAGCCGCTACAAATGTATTTATGAGAGAAATCAATACTTCAACATTAATTGGGGATATGATGGTCGGAGACGTTGATGTTGCATACTCAACATACCTGGGTTATGATGAAATAGCTCACCACTCAGGAGTTAGAGACAGTGATGCATGGATTGCCTTAAGGCAAATGGACAAACAAATCAAACATTTAACTGATGCGAATAAGTACTGTCCCAGAAACTATCAGTTTGTCATTCAGTCAGATCATGGCCAGACAAACGGCGCTACTTTTACCCAAAGATATGGTGAAACATTTGAAGATTTTGTCAAATCATTACTTCCAGAAGACATGACAGTATTTGCAAAAATGAATTCAGATGAAGACCACCTTGGAGCATATTCTCCATTTTCAAGAAAAAATAAAAAAATAGAAAAAGAAAAAAAAGAAGAAGAGGAATTAAGTGACTCTGAAGTAATCGTACTGGCATCAGGTAACCTTGCAATGATTTATCTGACACAATGGAGCAAGAGATTAACATACGAGGAACTTAACACATATTTCCCTGAACTGATACCTGGCATTATAAACAATGAATATGTCGGTTTTATTTTAGTCAGATCCAAAGAACACGGTGATTTGGCTATTGGAAAAAATGGAACCTATTATCTTGACAGCGATAAAATTGAAGGTGAAAACCCTCTTGAAGGATTTGGAGACAATATTGCAAGACATTTAAAAAGAACCAGTTCATTTGAACATACTCCAGATATCCTGGTTAACAGTTTTTATGATAAGGAAACCGATGAGGTATGCGCTTTTGAAGAATTGGTTGGAAGCCATGGCGGAGCAGGAGGAGACCAATCAAAACCATTCATATTATACCCTTCAAGCTGGAATGTTAGTGATGATGAAATAATCGGTGCAGAAAACATTTATAAAATTTTAAAAGAAAATCTTGCCGAATTAAAAAAATAAGACCAAATTATTAAAACCCAACTGCGATTTTCCCCCTTTTTGAATCGGGCAATTTCGCATATTCTTCTTTTTTTACATTATTTTTGAATTTCCACTGAATACTTAAAAACTATAAATCACACTTATCAGCCATATAACCTATTTTTTACAAACTATATTAACTATTGGATGAATGTCATGAATGATTTCGGATTACAAAAAGGTAACGTCTTCAAACAAATAAATCAATGAAAAAATATCATTATAAAGCATATTTCACATCATTAAAAAAAAATGTTATTGCAATCTTTTAAAAATTCAATTCTTTGCCTCAAATCATTATAATTAATTATATTTTTACTATAAAAATATTATATTACAATAGAATAACATCCCATCGCAATAGCAATATATAAATAGTATTAAAAGATAATTTATAATATAAAAGCATAATGCTTTTTGAATTTTTATATTTTTCACTTGAAAAGTGAATATAACAAAATTTGGAGGAAAAAATATGGAATTAAACAAAGTGTCCGGGATATTATCAATAATTTTAGGATTAATTTTTATAATTTGTCCTGTTTTCAGTTCCGCAGTAGTATCCATTATAATTGGATTAAGTTTACTATTCCTAGGT
>CACYVR010000161.1 GCA_902777885.1 uncultured Methanobrevibacter sp. | reverse complement strand
GGAGGATTGAGTGAAGCGTTAATTCCTGAATATTCAAATTCTTCACTGGCTAAATCTTCAAGATATTCCAAACCTGCCTGACCTATAGTTTTATAAGAAACTCCAGATACTTGAGCAGATGTAATATCAACTAGTTTAGATGCTCCATAAATATCTCCTAAAGCAACTAAAATATCCATACTTTTACGGATGGTTTCACCAAATTCACCATCACACATTTGCTCTTCTTTTTTCGTTAAAAACATATTAATCATTTTTCAATTGATATTCTATCATTTCATCAAATATATGAAGGAAATTGTCCTTGCTTTCATAAGGTATCATAGCACCGGCAGCTATATCATGACCTCCACCAGTTCCGCCGAAATTATTTGAACTGTCACGCAAAGCCTTTCCCAAATCAACTCCACGTTCAACCATGTCTCTGGTAGTTCTGCCTGATATCTTAATGTCATTGTGAAGTCTTGACAGTCCAAGTACAGGTTTTGATGAGTCAATCAAGTTTACTGACAGGCCAATACCTGCAATGGTACCCATTACAGATTTTAAAACCTTATCTTCACTATACAAATATTGTGATGCATTTAATTGAACAGCACCTTCTCTTTTAACCCATTCAAGACCCTTTACAATTTGATCACGGTATTTTCGTTGGAGTTCCGTTGCATTGGACAATGCATTTTCCCTTTCACCTAAAGAGATGCTTAAACCTAAGCCAAATTTTTTATTTTTACCGCATGCATCAAGAATATATGCATATTCTTCCAAATCCCTAAGCATCGGAATTTCCTTTGGAATCAAATAGCAGTCACCATAAATATCAGGATTTATTTTTATCAATTCAGCTGTCAATACATCCTTTTCCTCATCAGCCAAATCACTGAATTTAATTCCATAAGACAAACCTATTTTTTCTAAAAATGCAGTGGCTCCTTCAAGGTCGCCACTAATTCCCGGCAATGGCGGCGTGAAAGTATAAGCAAGAGATTTGAATAATGGTTCGGATGCTTTTGAAACTATTTTTAAATCTTCATTAATTTCAAGATTGGTCTCTTTTGCATCTTCTAAAATTAATTTATTAACACCAGTAAATCCATCCTGGCATTGCATATCTCCAAAAGCACCTACAAGTGCAAAATAAGCTAAATGTTTCTTATCCAAATCACGAACGCATAAATATGCAGAACCTGCTCCAGATAAGTCTTTACTACCATCAATTTTAAACAGATGTGGATTTACATGAACCAGATTACTTTCTGCTTCAGTACCATCCACTTGATGGTGGTCAGCTATAATAACATCACTATTAAAAGTATTCAATTCATTTACAAAAGAACTGCCCATATCTGAAAAAATGAATAAATCATGTTGCTCATGTCTGAGCTGATTTATTACATCTTCTTTTAATCTAGGCACTATGGTAGTGTGAAACTGAACGTTTTCCTCTTTCAAAGCATTCGCTATTACAGCTGCTGCTGATATTCCATCAGCATCATTATGTGAAATTATACGAATAATTTCATCATTTTCCATATGCTCTTTGAGCATTTTGCTAGCTTCACTAGCCCTATTTAACAAGGAGTGCTGCTTGTTCTGGATTATATCTCCAACCTTCTGGTAATTCGCCTTCACTTACATAGTAGGAAGCTAATTTTCTGATTCTGGATTCGATTATAGTTAATCCTCTTTTGGAGTGTAAATCTTTAGGATTATCTTCCAAGTGGTCCCTGATGTTAACTGCTCTTCTGATTAAGTTCATTAAATCTTCAGGATAATCGCCAGCCTGATCGTTTCTTTTTAAGATTTCAGTAATTCTTTCACCAGTTACATCTTTAACTTTAGGAATTCCGTATTGGTCTCTTAAGATAATACCGATTTCAGAAGTAGTTTTACCTTCTTTGTTAAATTTTAAAATCATTTCTTCAATTTCTTCGTTACTAAAAGTTACCCATTCTGGTCTTGCCATAAATAAACACCTAAATTATATAATATTAATCTTGAGCGGAATACCACTCTATAAATTTTTTTAATGAATTTTTTCTATGTGAAAATTGGTTTTTTTCATCAGTCGTTAATTCACCAAAGGTCTTATGCTCACTAGGCACATAAAATATAGGATCAAAAGCGAAACCTAAATCTCCTTTTTCTTCAACTGATATTTCTCCTACGACCTTGCCTAAAAAAGTCTTGGGCTCAGAATTGGGGGCGCAGTACCCAATAACTGACCTGAATTCGGCATAACGGTCAGAAACATTATTTAATAGCTTTAAAATTCCCTGATTACCTAAAGTATCTTGAACATAATGTGAATATGTTCCTGGAAAATCATTTAAAGCTCTAATGAATAAACCAGCATCTTCAACAATCACAGGTCTATTTAGCTCATGACTGGCATATTTTGCACCAAACATAGCCACTTCCTCAAGAGTTCCCTGAGGTTCCATGTAGCCTAAGTCAATATGCTCAAGTTCAATGCCATGAACTTTGAAAATATTCTCTGCTTCTATAACTTTATGTTCGTTACCAGTTATAAATGTTATCATAAAAATAGTTTTGAATTAAATTTTTTATATAATTATCTATAATTAAAAGACATCACCCAGATAAGAATCAACATGCAAAAAATTAGTGAGTGTAACGGCCACGATGTTCAATCTCATTAATTTTTTCAATAATTTTAGAATCACAATAACCATCCAAAACATTACCGAAATAACTGACTGCCTTTTCATAATCAATGCTTTGGAGTGATTTTTTCAATACGAGCAAATCAACAGCTTTATCCTCAATTAAATCCGAATATCTTCCTAAGCCAAAGTCAATGAACACCAAATCATTACCCTGAAGCATTATATTTGATGATGTAATGTCTCCATGAATAATGTCGGCAGAATGCAGTTTGGAAATTTCTTCACCAACTTTAAAAGATAAATCTTCATCAATAACATCTTTAAGCATTACTCCGTCAATAGCTTCCATCAATATGGATTTTTGAGCTAAATCAACATCATAAAGAATAGGAGTTCTAACTCCCGCCCTTTTGGCATCACTGAGGAGTTTTGCTTCAAGTTTGCAGCGGGATTTCCTGATTTTTGAATCGATTTCAGGAATTCTGTAACTTTTAGGGATTCTTGCTTTTATGACGGCATTTTGTCCCATATATGAACTTTTTATAATGTTTGACTCAGCGCCTTTTGCTATTAAATCATCAGATAATTTCAAATAGTTTTTGGTATTGTCAATCCATGGAATATCAACTTCATCGGTTCTGAAGCGCTGTATAATGCCTGTATCTGATAAATCCATTGGTCCAAATTCCTTACACATGAGCAAACCCA
>CACYVR010000160.1:1534-4879 GCA_902777885.1 uncultured Methanobrevibacter sp. | reverse complement strand
AAAATTAATTATTTAATAGGAAAAAATATCCTTAAAATATTTTAAGCAAAGTATTTTTAAAAAGTATAATCAAACAATAATTATTTAACAAGCAATATAGAAAGATAATTGCATAGAAAATTTAATTGAAAAAATAACTATTTCAAAAAACATAGGTGAAAAAATGTCAGATATTAAAAAAGTAAGTGACTTTTTAACAGATGCAGGAGTATTTTTCCTTGCAAGCATAGATGGTGATCAAGCAAAATGCAGGCCGTTAGGTTTTCACATGCTTGTCGACGACAAAATATACTTCGGTGTAGGAACATTCAAGGAAGTATGGAGACAAATTCAAGAAAATCCAAAAATAGAAATTGTTGCACTGAATGAAAATAAAGACAAATTCATAAGATATTATGGAACCGCAACAGCTGATGCCAACCCAGAACTTGTTGAAAAGGCCTTTGAAATGATGCCTGAAATTGCTGAAATTTACAAAGCAAACAACTGGAAAATGGGAATATTCTATCTAGATGATGCTACTGCTGAATTCAGAAATATGATGGAAATTGAAGAAACCTTAAAATTTAAATATTAATGCGTTATGCATTAATATTCATTAATTATTGCCAATGCGTTTAATGTTCTTGGAAAACCAATATACGGTAAAAGAATAGTTAAAGCATCGATTAAAATCTCCTTACCATTACCCACATTAAAATTACCCTGCACATGACCTCTTAACTGATTTTCACAACCCCCTAATGTTGCAAGAACACAGAAAGTTATTAATTCACGGTCCTGGTCAGTTAATGCATTCCTTGTGTAAAAATCACCAAAACAATATCCTGCCAAAAAGTCATTGAACCTTTCCTGACCCTTAGGAGTATTGTCAATCATTGATTGAATAATTTCTGAGCCAAAATACTTTTTTTGAATTTCAAATCCCTTTTCATACCTATTATCCAAATTAACTGTAGAGATGCTTTCTAATGGAAGTTCAACACCATTTTCAGATAAAACATTATTCGTTATTTCGAATAATTCAAATGTTTTTCCAAGACCCACATATGCAACGGACTGATATAATACCTCCTTTATTTCTAAAGGACTTAAAACTTCCAATGCATCACGAACTGCAATAGCATATTTTTCTTTTGATGTATTGGTGATTAAAGTAGCCAAAGTAATTACAAATCTAGTTCTTTTTGATATAGAAACATATTCCAATATTTCCTTGTTATTGAAATGATTAAATATTTCAAAAAAATCAGGATCATTTTTCTTTAATTTCAAATTCATTCCCTCCAATTAAAAACTAATAGTAACTCTATGAAACATCAATATTATAATTTTAGAAAAAAGTAAAAGGAGAATGGTGAAAAAGAAAAAAATTGTATTTTTCTTTTTCATTTGATGATAAAATATAACCTCATTTATCACCCATATAACTTATATAATAATTCATAATTAGTTATATATAAAATTAACGATTATATATTTAGTTAAACCTAAAAAGAGAAAAATTAATGGAGTAATTTTAGTTTAACCTAAAAATAGTGAAAATAACATTATTCTTCACTATCTTTTTTGGTGTTACATCCAAGTAAATCTCCAATCATGAATGCGCCAACGAATGCGGTTTTCATTCCCCCATAGGCAAGTGATTCAACTGCATTTAGTTTCCAAACCTTTTTTTCATTATCTGCAACCCTTTTTTCCACAATAATTTCTTCTTCAACAATCTCTTTTTTCTTAGCCATATTATCACCCGTATGAAAAATAATTATTTTATAAATATAGATTATTATTTAAGTCATATTTAAAAGTAATTATTTAAAATTTTGTTTATCAAAAAATAAAGAAAAATATTTAGTTATACTAAAAAAAAGTTTTATATGTCTAAAATTTTACTCTTTTAGTGAATATACATAGAGAAGTAACACCAAAATTGTGATAAATAAAGAAGAAATTAATCTCCTTTATTCCAGTTTAATATTCCATAAACAATACAGAAAAGTGTGGATAAAATAATTCCAACATATACTCCCCAAATCCACGGGTCTTCAATTCCAAAAACCATCATTTTGCCCCACTTCCTTTATTGTCAATATTTTTAAAAGCTTCATCAATAACTTCCTGAGCAGGAGGTTTGGTAAATAAACTTACAACAACAGTGAATATTGCTGAAACAGGCACAGCAATTAACATAACATCAATGAACGGCCATGGTGCAGTAGGAATTATTGTTTCAACACCCAACAATGCCATACAAATTCCAAGACCTTTTGCTGTTTTTGCAAATACAAAAATCAACCAGAATAAACTTACAAATGTTCCGGAAACAATTCCTGCAATAGCTCCAAGCCTTGTAATTCCTTTCCAGTATAGCGCACATAAAAATACGGGAAGGAATGCTGCAGCACAGATTTCAAAGAATAGACTGGTTCCAAGTGCAACTACACCTCCCGGAAGTGAAAATGCCATTATTAATGCAAGGATAATAGCTATTAAAATACCTGCTCTTGAAATAGTTATCTGGTCAAGTTTCTGTTTGGATTTTTTTCTTATTGTGCCGTAAATATCCACACCGAATGCTGTTCCCTGAGTATGAAGCTGTGAAGATATGGTTGACATTGCAGCTGCAATTAATGATAACAAAAAGATATATACGAACCATTCAGGCAATGCTGATGTAATAAATGTCGGTATAATTTTGTCGATATTTCCTCCAACAACATCCACTGCAATTTTACCCAAGTTCTGATGGAAATAAACATTGGATAAAGATCCTACAATATACGCGGTTGTTGGCATGATTGCAATGAAAATACCACCAATCAATACAGATCTATTCAATTCTTTATCGGATTTTACTGTCATGAACCTAACAATCAATGACGGTTGGGCAAGTACACCTATACCCACACCAATTAAGGTTGATGATACTAATGACCACCAGAATGGAGTTCCCATCGTTGGAAAACTCGTCCATCCCGTACCGCCCGTCGCTATAGCATCGGCCGGATATAAGTTTACCATATTAGTAAGAGCCATGTTTGCATTTGAAACCCCTCCAAGTAACCAATAGATAAATACAAGCAAGAATAACATTGCAACAACCATTATAGAACCCTGTAATGCATCAGTATACATTACACCACGAATTCCACCAAAGAGGACATAAAATGTAATAATTATCGATAATATGAGCAGTGCAACACTAAAGTCAATTAAAAGTGAAGATTCCAAAAATCTTGCAGCGCCGATTAAAACAACCGCTGCATAAAGAGGCATTGCACAGAAAATAATTAATCCGGAAAAATAATGAATAAATTTGGAGTCAAAACGCTTACCTAAAAACTC
>CACYVR010000160.1:0-1513 GCA_902777885.1 uncultured Methanobrevibacter sp. | reverse complement strand
AAAACACTCATCCCATATTCACCAGCAACTCCTCCAAAACCTACAATAGCCGCTGTCGAGATAAAAGTAGCCCCATAACTCATTGCCATAATAAATGGGTGTGTATCTTTACCCGCTATCATAAAATCTTCTGAGGATTTGGTTTTTTTGTATGCATAATAACCTACAAAAACCAATGCAAAAATATAGATTATAAAAACAATAGATAAAATCATTACGTCCATAATTTAAACCTCAATAGATATATTATCATATTACAAGTGTATATATATTACACACTTTATTTAAAGATTATCATTTATACATTAATGTACAATTATGTACATTGAATCATCATTGATTAAATCTAAAATCAATATCAAAAATGCAAAATAAAACATCAATATCACATAGTACACAAATGTACTATTAAAAAAAGATTATATTCTATAAAAAACCAATAATAAAACGTATACAAAAAAATAATTTTAAAATAGGGATAAATATGTTTTGGGATGAAAAAGCAGAATGTATGAATAAAGAAGAAAAGGAAAAGATTCAACTTGAAAGATTGCAAAAAACCGTGAAACTTGCATATGATAATGTGGAGTTTTATAAAAAAAGATTTGATGAAATAGGATTAAAACCTGAAGATATAAAAACTTTAGAAGATATCGAAAAAATTCCATTTACAACAAAAAGCGATTTAAGAGAAGCTTATCCATTAGGATTGCTCGCCGTTCCTCGTGACGAAATTGTAGAAATCCATGCTTCTTCCGGAACAACCGGAAAACCAACAGTAACCGCATATACCCAAAACGATTTGGATATATGGGGAGAATGTATCGCCAGAGGATTGAAAATGGCAGGAGCCGAAAAAGATTACATCATCCAAAACGCATATGGATATGGTTTATTCACCGGAGGATTTGGGATTCACCACGGCGGAAATAAAATGGGTGCGATAACAATACCTATTTCAGCAGGAAACACCCAAAGACAGTTAGACACAATGGTAGATTTCCAAAGTGATATTTTAACATGCACTCCATCCTATGCAATGTATTTGGGAGAATCACGTCAAAAGGCAGGAATTCCATTAGAAGACATTAATTTAAAAATAGGAATTCATGGAGCCGAAATGTGGACAAATGAAATGAGAAAAAGAATTGAAGACTCACTTGGAATCATAACACACAACATTTATGGATTAACCGAAGTTATGGGTCCTGGAGTTGCACAGGAATGCGATGAACAAAATGGTATGCACATCCAAGACGATCACTTTTATCCGGAAATAATCAACCCCGAAACAGGAGAAACTCTAGATTATGGTGAAAACGGAGAATTAGTACTAACATCCCTTACAAAAACTGGTATGCCTATTTTAAGATTTAGAACAAAAGACTTGACTTCATTAATAGCAGATAAATGTGAATGTGGAAGAACAACTGTTAGAATGACCAGAATTACTGGAAGAAGTGACGACATGCTGAAAATCAAAGGTGTAATGGTATTCCCATCACAAATTGAA
>CACYVR010000159.1 GCA_902777885.1 uncultured Methanobrevibacter sp. | reverse complement strand
TTGATAGAAGTCTTCAGCGGTAAATCCTTCCATTCCTGCATGACCGAATTGATCGTATCTTTGACGTTTTTCATCATCAGACAATACTGCGTAAGCTTCACTTATTTCCTTGAACTTTTCTTCTGAACCTTCCTCTTCACTTACATCAGGATGGTATTTCATAGCCAATTTACGATAAGCCTTTTTGATTTCCTTTTCATCAGCTGTTTTATCGACTCCAAGGACTTCATAGTAATCTCGCTTGTCTGCCATTTATTCACCTTGAAATTTGTTTAAAAAAAATTAGATAAAAAAATAAAAATGTTTCATCTCGTCGTTAGTTTAAATTTTATTGATTCTGATTCTGATTACCTACACCTGAGATAAAACATTTATTTAATAAATCTAATCATCTTTTACTTTGTAGTCCGCATCGATTGTGTCGTCATCATTTCCAGGTGCATCTTGTGCTCCTGCATTTGGATCTTGACCTGCAGCTTGCTGAGCTTGTGCTTCAGCCTGTGCTTGCTGATAGATTTTTGCACCAATCTCCTGGACTATTTTTTCTAATTCTTCGGTTTTTGACTTGATAGCTTCGATATCGTCACCGGCTATGAGTTCTCTTAACTCACCAACTAATTTTTCAACATTTGATTTTTCATCTTCGGACACTTTGTCTCCAAGTTCCTCAATTGTTTTTTCAGAAGTGTAAATTAAAGAATCAGCATTGTTTCTGACTTCAATTTCTTCTTGTTTTTTCTTATCTGCTTCAGCATTCATTTCTGCTTCTTTGATTTTTTGTTCGATTTCTTCATCAGATAATTTGGTTGAGGAAGTGATTGTAATAGCTTGCTCTTTACCGGTTCCTTTGTCTTTTGCAGTAACGTTGATAATACCGTTTGCGTCAATATCGAATGTTACTTCAATTTGTGGAACGCCTCTTGGTGCAGGTGGAATTCCGACCAATTGGAAACGGCCTAAAGAGGTATTGTCTATTGCCATTTTTCTTTCACCCTGTAAAACGTTAATGTCTACAGATGGCTGATTGTCAGCTGCGGTTGAAAAGATTTGACTTTTCTTGGTTGGAATTGTTGTGTTTCTTTCAATTAAGGTAGTTGATACTCCACCGAGAGTTTCGATACCTAAGGATAATGGGGTTACGTCTAAAAGAACTAAGTCTTTGATTTCTCCAGCCAATACTCCTCCTTGGATAGCTGCTCCCATGGATACACATTCCATTGGGTCAATTCCTCTTTCAACTGGTTTGCCTATGAATTTTTCAACAAATGACTGTACGCATGGCATTCTGGTAGGTCCACCGACTAAGATGATTTTGTTGATTTCACTTTTGCTCATTTTAGCATCATCTAATGCTTGTTGCATTGGTTTACCTGATTTTTGAATGATTCCATCAACCAATTCCTCTAATTTTGCTCTGGTCAAGTTTTCAATTAAGTTTTTAGGAGTTCCGTCAGATCCCATTGCAATGAAAGGCAAGTTAACTTCAGTAGTTAATGTGGTTGACAATTCGATTTTTGCTTTTTCAGCAGCTTCTCTTAATCTTTGTACTGCCTGATCGTTATCTCTTAAATCGATTCCTTCTTTTGCTTTGAATTCATCAGCCAGGTAGTTGAGCAATACGTTATCCATGTCGGTACCACCGAGTTGGGTGTCTCCGCTGGTGGATTTTACTTCAAATACTCCTCCACCAAATTCCATAATGGTTACGTCCAAGGTACCTCCACCTAAATCGTATACCATAATATTGATGTCATCGTCATCCTGTTTGTCTAAACCGTATGCGAGACTTGCTGCAGTTGGTTCGTTGACAAGTCTTACAACATCAAGTCCTGCAATGGTACCTGCGTCTTTGGTTGCAGTCCTCTGGTTGTCGTCAAAGTAAGCAGGTACGGTAATGACAGCTTTTTCAATAGGTTCGCCAAGGAAGGTTTCAGCGTCCTTTTTGATTTTTTGCAAGATGAATGCTGAGATTTCCTGTGGGGAGTATTGTTTTCCGTTAGCGGTTACTTTTTTATCAGTACCCATTAATCTTTTGATTGCACTGATGGTGTTTTCAGGGTTGGTTACTGCCTGTCTTCTTGCAGGTTCACCAACTAACATTTGTCCGTCATCTGTAAATGCAACATAACTTGGGAAGGATTTACCGTACTGACTTGCTCCTTCTGCTGAAGGGATTGTGGTTGGTTTTCCTCCTACAAGCACTGATGCTGCTGAGTTACTTGTACCTAAGTCGATTCCAATAATTTTTTCTTTTTTATTATCTGACATAATTATCACCAATTTTTTAATTAATTAATTATTTAATAAGCATGATTATTTTTTACAAACAATTACTTTTGAGTATTTTAAGACTTTGTCCTTGTATGTGTATCCTTTCATTAACTCTTCTATAATATATCCGTTTTCAACGTCTTCACTTTCCTGAACCATCAATGCTTCATGTTTGTTCAGGTCGAACTTTTCGCCTTTTGCAGGAATTTCTTCTACGCCTTCCTTGGTTAAGACGTCTTTGAATTTATTATATATGAGTTCCACACCTTCTCTGAAATCCTCATCGTTTTCAATTGTGAGGGATCTTTCAAGGTCTTCATAACAGTCAAGGAATTCATTTATGAGATTTTCATTTGCAAACTTCACGATTTCAACATTTCTTTTGTCTGTAATTTTTTTGAAGTTTTCAAAATCTGCCTGAAGTCTTTGAGATAGTGATACGTATTCTTGAGTTTCGCTTTCTTGCTTTTCAAGATCTTCCTTAAGTGAAGCTATCTCTTCATCTTTTTTGGCTAACTCCTCAAGAAGTTTATCATATTCCTCTTGGATATCTATTTTTTCTTCAACTTCTTTTTCTTTTTTCTTTTTTGCCATTAACTCACCCAATTACTTATTAAAAACTCTTTGTAATAACTCATTGCAGAGAATTACTATATTTTGCACTTCGCAATTTGGTTTTTAGGAATTTATGGACATATAGGAAAATGGTTCATCTTTTAAGAGTTATTACTCCGAGTTTTTGAAACCAAATATTAAAGTAACAAAAAGTTATCTTTCTCTTACATTATTATAGTAACAAAAGGTTATATAAAGTTTTCGGTTTTTTCTGTGAAAATGTTATTTTAAAATTTCATGATGATTTTTTCAACTGAAAGTATTATAGTAACAAAAGGTTATATAAAGGTTTCAATATAATGTATTAACATGACTGATACAGATGAAATTAAGAAAAATGCCAAGTTTCAAAACAAGGGTAATTCCTCTTCTGACAGTATAAAAATCAGTGGGAATTACGGAAGTGATCTTGGCTCAATAGATAAAGAAGATATTTTGGATGTAATGGGTTGTAAAACGAGAAGAGACATTATTGACCTCTTAAGACATGAGCCGATGTT
>CACYVR010000158.1 GCA_902777885.1 uncultured Methanobrevibacter sp. | reverse complement strand
ATTATTTTAATAATGACAAGTATAATAGGTAATCCATATTATAAGTTATTATATGGAGCATTCACAAGTATTGTGGGAAATACCATCAAAGTAGGTGATAATTTAAATATAATAGAAATGATATTTAATATATAAGGTGAATATATGAAAATCGTTGTTGCAATTGGCGGATCAATTCTATTAAAGGAATACGATAGTACAAGATTCAAGCAATATAGTGAAATTTTAAAAGAATTAACAAAAGAACATGAATTATTCGTTGTAGTTGGTGGTGGAAAACCTGCTAGAGATTATATAGCGGTTGTTCGTGAGTTAGGAGCTGGCGAAGCTCAATGCGATGATATTGGAATTGAAGTTACCAGAATCAATGCTAAATTATTGCTTTCTGCACTTGGAGATGCTGCTTATCAAAGAGTACCTCAAAATTTCCAGGAAGCTCTAGAATTTTCATCTAGCGGCAAAATCATTGTTATGGGTGGAACTGAACCTGCACACAGTACTGATGCAGTATCTGCAATTTTAGCAGAATATATTCATGCAGATAAGCTTATCAACCTAACATCAGTTGATGGAATGTACACCAAAGATCCAAATAAATTCGATGATGCAGAACTAATAAGTGAAATAACTGCTACGGATTTACTTGATTTTCTTAACGGCAAAGATATGAAAGCCGGAACTTACGAATTCTTTGATACGACCGCTGTTCAAATGATTAAAAGATCAGATTTGGAAACCGTTATTGCAAATGGTTATAACCCTGAAAACCTTATTAAAGCAATAAATGGCGAAAATATAGGAACTAAAGTCATAAATGAATAATATGGTGATTTTGTGGATAATTTAATTGATATTGGTTTGAATTTAATGCATTCTTCTTTTAAAAAGGACAGAGTCGAAATTATCGAAGAAGCTAAAAAAGTTGGAGTTAAGCAATTCATCATCACAGGAACCAATATACATTCAAGCCACATGGCTCGAGATTACGCATCAAAGTATCCGAATACATTGTTTTCAACATCAGGCGTTCATCCCCACGATGCAAAAACATGCAATGGACATACAATTTTCGAACTGGAAAAAATAGCCAGTGCAGATTGTGTTGTAGCAATCGGAGAATGTGGGCTTGATTACAATAGAAATTTTTCTCCACAGGATTTGCAAAGAAAATGGTTTGAAGCTCAAGTGGAGCTCGCAGAAACTTTAGATATGCCTTTATTTTTACATGAAAGAGAAGCTCATGAAGATTTATATAAAATTTTAAGTAAACATGACGATGTTGTTGAAAAAAGTGTCGTCCATTGTTTTACTGGAACAAAACAGGAAGCTCAAAATTATATTGATTTAGGTTGTTATATTGGTGTTACAGGATGGATTTGTGACATGAAAAGAGGAAGAGATTTACAGGATGCTGTAAGCGTGATTCCTCCTGAAAAATTAATGATAGAAACAGATGCGCCCTTTTTAATACCAAAAAATTTTGATAAAAAACCTAAAAAGAATAGAAATGAACCAAAATATCTGCCCCACATACTCGAAATGATTGCACTTTGCATGGGTATGGATGCAGAAGAACTTGCATTGCAAGTCAGTAAAAATACAAAAGAATTTTTTAAAATATGAATAGGTGATAGATATGGCAGTAGAACCTCACAAACATTGTCCAATATGTGGAACCCCAATTCCTTTAGATGAACTTGTATGCTCCCCAGACTGTCAAAAAGTATGGGATGCAAGATTAAGTCAACAAAAAAGAAGCAGACTTATATTATTTGCGGTAATAGTAATATTTTTAATCATATGGGCAATAATGACATTTGTAAAATAGATGTGATTGCATGATACTGACATCAGCCAATACACTGGAAAATAAAAGAATTAAAGAATATAAAGGTCTTGTTACTGGAGAATCATTAATAGGAGCAAATATATATAAGGATTTATTTTCCGGTGTTCGTGATGTTGTAGGTGGAAGAACATCAAGATATGAGGAAGAAATTAAAAAAGCCCGTGATATTGCACTTGAAAGTATGAAAGAAAAGGCAAAACAATTGAATGCAAATGCCATAATTGGGCTTAAAATCTCTTATGACAATCTCGGCGGTACAATGGGAAACACTATTTTAATTACAGCCTACGGTACTGCAGTACTTTATGAAGAACATGAAAATTGATAAGCAAAGATTAGGCAACCTTCAAAAGGCATTCAATGTCATTGCTATCGGTACCCTATCCGGCCTTGCAGTCTATGCACTTTTTCTCTATTTAAACATAGCCATTTTCGGATGGAACCTGGGTCTTATATTTGCACCGTTGGCTGCAGGTTATGTTGAAACCATATTAGCTAGAAGATTCATTGGCGAAGATATTGGTGCAATCAGCGCATTTATTCTGTTTTTAGTTACAGTAGCTTACGGTTTTATAATAAACAATCCTACCCTGGGATACAATATCATTACTGTAGGTTCAATTGTAATCATAATCCAGGCGGCCATACCGACATTCATAAATTATTTTGGAATAGTGGTTGTTGTTGGAACACTATCATATTTAACCGGTTTTTTCAAAAAAATTACTGATAGATTGGTTCATCATATAAGAAAATTAATGAATAAGCCGGAAAACAAAATTATAGATACTATAGCATTATTCAGTGAAACGGAAAGTAATCACCTATTAAACTCACAGAACTTTATTTATATTACAAGCACAGATCCAAAGGATTTAGACTATGACATTTTAGGATTCTTTTATGTAACGAAAATGGTTGAAAGAAATAACCACCTCATAAATTTAACTCCGGAAAAAGTTGAAAAGGAACATTTATATGATTTAAAACAAGCCAAAGATGAGTGTTTAATTAGGCTGGCGGATAAAATAAAAGAATCCGGAGGCAACGGTATTGTTGATTTGGACATACTTTACTTTTTAAATGGTATCGGAGGTTCCGAATTCCAGATTGTTGCTCGGGGAATGGGCATTAAAATTAAGGAAGTACACCTAACATTTTAAGCGCAATATACAATACCACAAACCCAAATACTTGTTTTAAACGTTTTTCAGGCAATTTATGAGCATATTTTGCACCTATCTGTGCCAAAGGTACTGAAAAACAGGAAATCAACAGGAAATTAATGATGCTGACATAACCTATGGAAAATGGAAATGTATTGACACCCCATCCGGAGATTATATATGAAATTGTTCCTCCAACGGCAGTTAAAGAAATAAATACTGATGAAGTTCCAATTGCCCTAATCATTGAAAATCCTAAAAGCATAGTTAAAATAATCCTCCGCCAATTCCAAGTAGTCCTGAAAAAAATCCCACAAATAATCCAGTAATCATTATTGTAATCATGTTAAAATCAAATCTGGCCTCTTTTTCTTTCTTATCTCTTGAAAGTATATTTCTAATAGCTATAAACAACAGCAAAAGTCCAAAAATTATTTCCAATATGTTTGAAGGCAATATTGAAGCAACAAATCCTCCAATGAAACTTCCAATAATACCGAAAATTCCCAATTTGATTCCCGGTTCAATGATATTATCCAATTTTTGAGAATGCTTATAAGCACCACTGGATGCGGTTGGAATGATAATTGCCAGACTGGTTCCAAGCGAAATTAACATTGCAAGGTCAGGTGCGACACCAATATACTTTAAAAGGAAATATTGAAAAGGTACTATTAAAAATCCACCACCTACACCCAAAAGACCGGATGCAAAACCTGCAACAATCCCAATTAAAATTAAACCTAAATAATATTCAATCGTAAACATGACAATTAAATATTGTATGCTTATTATTGATATTACTTTTCACATAATTCGCTAATTTTTTTAAAAAATAAAATTTATTAATCAATACAAACAT
>CACYVR010000157.1 GCA_902777885.1 uncultured Methanobrevibacter sp. | reverse complement strand
ATTTACAAGTAAGGATATGATACCGAAAACTAAACTTAATGTTCCATTATAAATACCGAATTGAAGGAATAAAACTGTTAAAATAGTTAATATATATACCGCCCCAACAATTAAGAGTTTTTGATAGTCTAATGTAGGGTACTTTAATGCATTACTGAAAATTTCACCAAAATCCATATTAATTTCACCTTTTAAAAGTTTTTACTCAAAAGAGTATATAATATTATCAAAAAAGAACTATATAAATATTTTGTAGAAAAAATGTATAAATAATTTAAATTTTTTTGGCATTATAGAAATCCTATCTGATTTTTACAAAAATTATGCCATAAAATTCAATTTTTTAGACATACACATTTCACATTCTTAGGTTACGTATGAAATTTCATATCGATAGAAAAAATAGGCAATACATATCCATATACAAAATAAACAAAGAAACTACTTATTATCCAGTTAATAATTTGTTTACAAAACAAATTAATCTTTCAAATTTCGCTTTAAAAAAGAGAATTTCTACAAGCTTTTAAAAAAAACATTGATTATACAATATTTACGGTAAAAAAAGCGTTAACAAATCCTTCTTTATAGATTTTTCCAGTTGTTAAATCGTTGATAACAACTTCTGCTGGAGCAAACATTCCTTTATCAATTTTATAGAAGTCGAATTCAGCTTCTTTAAATACATCAAAGAATGGTTTTCCATATCCATCAGCTGCGGATGATGGTAATTTTGCGGCTACATCAGCAACATCATCATCTTCTTCAGATTCAACATAGTAATAAGTTCTTCCACCGAATAAAACAGCGTCATTGGTTTTACCCATAGCTTTTAATCCGTCAGGATCGACTGGTGCGATTGGAGCAATACCTGCAGCATGTTTTACTTTTCTTACATCAAACTTAATTGCTTCCAACATTTTGTAGGTACCGTTTTCAACAACTCTGCCGGAGATTTGGATTGAACCGACTAAAGAGGAAGTAGGAGCTACAAGCAAATAAACGTTTTTAACATCTACATCACATTCATCAGCAATGTATTGTGCAACATCTTCACCAGGTAATACATCAGCTTCTAAAGTTAAAATAGCTAAATCAGCATCTTTGTCTTCATAATCGATTTCTTCATAAGTTTCAGCAGGTTTTAATGCAATTGCACGAGCTGGACCGGAACCTAAAGCAAAGAAATCACCAACACTAACAGACCAACCTGCTTTTTGAGAACCTAAAGTTGAAATAGAAGGAGAATCAGTTTTAATTTTTACAGAAGGAAGAGCGAATTTTTCAGACAAATCACCAGGAATTGAAATTCCAACATCTGCAAGTCCACCGAGACAAACTTTAGTATAAAGTTCACCTGCTTTAAAACTTCCATCTACATTTACACCACAGTCCAAGACAGTAGCACCATTATCTAAAGTGGATACTGCGATGTTTAATGCATCTGCTTTTTCTATCATTACATCTACGGTTTTTTTAGCTTCTAAGTTTACACTTACCATCATTTAACCTCGAATAAATATTAAACTTACGAATAATGTAAGTTATTATTTAAGAATATTGTTTTATTATTATTTATACTTGCCTAAATTAATTTTTGCAATACATTATTAAAAAAAGATAAAAATAATTTAAAAATAAAATAGAATATAAAGAAAATCATCGAAAATTAAAAGACAGTAAATAATTAGTGTTAAAATAAATCTAAAAATAGAATAGTTATGAATTAATTATATATAAAGATTTTAATTAAATTGGAACATTATATTATATGGAAGAAAAAGAACTATACTACAAACTTGGATATGTAAAGATTTCCCCATACCGATGCAAAACCTTAAAAAACATTGGTACAGACGTTAAAATGCCCTCTGAAATAGCAAAAGATACAGGTATACAAACAAGCCAAGTATCTGCATCACTTTCTGATTTAAAAAAAGAAGAATTAGTAGTTTGTGTAAACGAAGAAGTTAGAAAAGGACGTTTATACAAATGTACCGAAAAAGGATTGGAAATACAAAAGTATCTTTAATATTTACCATAATGAATCTTTGACTCATCAAACCTTATTTTAACATCCCCATCCCCTGCAGGATGTCCTACACAGATTACTGCAAAAGGGATACAATAATCAGGAATATTGAGATATTCCACAATCCTATCACAGCGATCCCTGATTGGATGAAAACCTAACCAGACAGCACCCAAACCTTCATAAGTTGCCTGAAGAAGGATGTTTTCACAGCATGCGCCTAAATCCTGTTCAATCATCGATTCGATTTTTGCCTTTTTCAAATTACCTAAAACAACAATTAATTTTGATGCTTCACCTGCAGGTTTGGCAAATTTATGCATCTTTGAAATAGATATTTTGTCATCAGGATTTTCTATGACAATGAATTCCCAGGCCTGCTGATTGCATGCAGATGGTGCTTGCATCCCTGCTTTTAGGAGATTTTCGATTTGTTCAGATGTAACTTCATCATTCAGGTATTTTCTAACACTTTGACGCTTAAAAATAGGATTCATATTATCACTTTATTTTATTTTCCATTAATAATCTCTTCGATTTCGCGATTTGCATATGGAAAATCATTTACATCAGTTAAAATATGTATCTGATCACCATAATTAATCTTAAAATCGCTTTGTGCAATAACATAGCTTCCATTTCTAATAACACTTACAACGATTGAATTTTTTGGAAATGGAATATTCTCGATTTCAACACCAATGTACCTGCACCCCAAAGGAACCATATATTCAGACAGTACATGGCGTGAAGGTTCGGGAGTGAACTCTTCCTGACGTCTTTTTAATAGCCTATCCAAAAGGGCTTCATAAATCGGTTCATTTCCAAGCAATGTAGGAACCACATAAGCTATAAGACAAACAATAAGCATTGCAACCAATGACTCTGTTGAACCACTCATTTCAGATAAAAGCACGATTCCAGTAATCGGTGATCTGACCGTTGCGGTGAAAAATCCGGCCATTGATATAATTATGAATTTATAAATCAAAGCATTTTCAAGCCCACAGATTGGAATGAAAAATGATGCAAATATCGCTCCAATATAAGCTCCCAGAACAAGAATCGGTAAAAATATTCCTCCAGGAGCACCGGATGAAAATGAAAATATTGAGAAAATGCACTTTAAAGCAAAATAAAGTAAAAGCAGACCAATGGATGGAACAGCCACATCCAACATTCCCATCATATAATGTCCGCCACAGCTGATTTCAGGTATGATAAGCGCAATGACGCCTGAAACTAAAAATACAGAAACGAACTTTATTTCCAGACTTAAATTAGGTATTCGAGCCCATAAATCCTCTGCTTTAAGCATTCCAACATTATATGCATAACCCAATAATCCCAAAACCACACCAAGCGCAATCAAAAGCCAGTATGAGGAAAGGGGAATATTTGAAACAGGAAATGACAGTACGGTAGATTGACCAAAGATTAATTTTGATATGAAATCAGAAACGATTGCAGACACCAGTGCAATGAATACCAGAGTCTTATCAAAACCGTGATTGATTTCTTCCAAAATGAACACGACCCCGGCCAGTGGTGCATTGAATGCTGCAGTAATACCTACTGCAGAACCTACCAGAATCAATCTTAATTCATCAGTTTTTGACTCCTTGAATATTTTGGAAACACCCTTACCTGCCATTGCCCCAATCTGAACAGACGGACCTTCAGGACCCAGGGACAAACCTCCCAATGCAGTGAAAACCCCACCGACGATTTTTGCAAACAATGTCTTATACCAGTTGACATCCAAAAATCCCTTAGTTTCAGCATTTACCTGAGGTATTCCACTTCCCATGGCATCCCTTTCCCAACGCATAAGGTAAGCCGTTAAAAGCCCTAAAATAATTAAAAATATAAAAAATAGCACAATATAAAATATATTGCCATTAATAATTAACAGATAACCTCTTAAAATATCTTCTGATCCGTTTAAAAGAAATCTGTATAAACA
>CACYVR010000156.1 GCA_902777885.1 uncultured Methanobrevibacter sp. | reverse complement strand
GGCATTCATATTCATCAACATCTGAAAAGGATGCTCCACAGCTTGAACAAATTGGATTGCCTTCATCAACCCAGCTTCCGCAACTTGGACAAATCATAATTTACCCCCTAAATTTACTTGTCTGAATGAATTCATGGCAGCTTTTGAAAGCATTTCATTGTCAATCAATTCTTTCAATTCATCTTTTGTAAACCATTTGTATTCATCATGCTCGGCACTTATCGTAACCTCATCGCTTGCAGATGAAACTTTCATTATCAGTTGTATTGATTTTACTTTTTCATTGGTTTTACATGCAACATATTCATTTTGAATCACATTATATAGTGAGTCAATATTAATTTCAAGGCCAGTCTCTTCTATAAATTCCCTTTTTAGAGCCTGATCAAAAAATTCTCCTTTTTTAACTTTTCCACCAGGAATTTCCCATTTTTCAGCATCATGGCTAGAACGAGAACGAACCTTCAAAAGAAGGATTTTACCATTAAACTCACAGATTCCTCTTGCCGTCAATCCCCACATATCCATATTTTCACCTAATCATTAATTTGGTTCAACTTGTTCAAATTATTTTCTAAAATTCTCATCCCATGACGGGTCATAATCACTATATTCATTATGGCTATTAACGTTATCAGCATATTTTCCCTGATGCAGCCACTTGTCATCCCATGAATCGTCCCAGTTATAACTGTAGTCTGAATCATCATAATTTTTACCGGAATAATAATTTTTAGGTGGATTATAGCTGGTTTTGGAAGAATCGGAATTGTTGATTCGATTACATAAGTATCCGATGAAAATCATTACCATTAAACCACCGAGCAATGTGGAAAAGAAATTTGAAATATATAATAAAAAGAACAATTTATACACCTGTTTAATATTATGCAACAGCCAGATTTAAATTTTCGGATATTTCCTTATATCTGTTTCTTACCGTAACTTCAGTTACCCCTGCAGCTTCAGCCACGTCCTTCTGGCTTTTTCTCTCGCCGAGTAATATTGATGAGATATATAATGCAGCTGCCGCTACCCCCTGAGGTCCTTTTCCTGAAGTGAAATCATTTGATTCATTAACAATTTCAATAGCTTTTGCTTCTGATTTGTTGGACAATTCCAATTGACTTGCAAAGCGAGGTATATAATCTGTAGCTGATGGCGGAAGCAGTTTTATATTCAACTCCCTTTTCAAAAAGCGTTCTATTCTTGCAAGATTCTTTCTGTTGACAGCAGTGAATTGTGCAACTTCATCCAATGTCCTTGGAAGACCGGACTGCCTGCAGGCGATATAGATTGATGCTGCAACAACACCTTCAATCGTTCTGCCCCTTATAAGGTTTGCCTCAAGTGCATTTCGATATATCCTTGATGAAGCTTCCCTGATGGATCTGTTTAATCCCATATTTGAGCATTTCCTGTCAAGTTCAGACAATGCAAACGCCAGGTTGCGTTCTCTTGAATTTGCAATTCTTGCCCTTTTATTCAATTTTCTCATTCTATACCATTTTGCATGGTCTTCAGGAGACCCATTTCTTTTAAAGCCCATAACTGTTGATAGACCACCATCGTGAATTGTGCCCGTTGATGGTGCTCCTGCACGAGCTCTGGATTTTTGTTGTTCAAAGTCAAATGATCTCCATTCAGGACCTCGATCCATCATATTTTCATCTATGACTAATCCGCAATGTTTGCATGTCACTTCTGCCCTAGATGAATCATGACTGAACTCTGTGGAATTACAATCCGGACAAAAAACTTCTTCTTTTTCTTCGACATTTTCTTTTTTAGGCCTTTTTTTATAATTTTTCATAAGAATCCATTTGGTTAATTTAAAAAAAAAGTTTGTAAAAAATCGGTCTACATATTTTAATAATAAGTTACCCACAACATATAGACAGACATGTTAAACTAACAAATTCAATTAAAATCAATTGCAAAAATAATTTAAATTAGATATTTTAAAAAAATATCGTTAATTTTAAGTCATATTAACTATTTAGGAAACTTTATCTATTTATTCTTTCTTAAATCTTTTTTCAAAACTCTTTGATTTATGATTTAAAAAATTTATTTAAAAAAAAAGTTCATATAAAACATGTAAAATAGTTCAGATACTTATCGATTTTTTCACTAACCCTATATTCATATAACAAAACTCAAAAATAACACAAAAAATCGTATAAAAACACCTGCAAATAATGACAATAGAACGGCATCACATAAGCAAAAAAATTATATAAACAAAGTAAATATAAAGTAGATGCAAAAAAAAGTTAAAAATAATTATTTAACTATCTTTAAAGCATCATTTGAACATCTGCTGACACATTCAAGACACAAATTACAACGGTTAGGATATAATGTCCATATCCTTCTTTTTCTATCAATGAAAATTGCATGTCTTCTGCATATCATCTGACATTTTCCGCAAAGATTGCATCTATGCCTGTCCGCTTCAACTTCCCCTCTGGGCCTAATAAGACTGGAACCGATTAACTGTCCAATCAAATCCAGAGGAATACCTCCATTACCATGACCTCTTCTGGCTCTCAAAATAATAACTCTCCCATGTTATTTTAATATTAATTTATCATTTCTATTATAAATATTTAGGCATGACTAAATTTTTTAATGACATGGACATGAGAGTTAAACTAATTGACAAAAATGCAGTCATTAGGACATATCGCTTCACAGACCTTGCAATGCTTGCAGGTTAGAGGATTTCTGACTACCGTATCATCACCCTCTTTTATTAAAACGTTATTCGGACATGCTATAACACATTTTTCACAATCCAAACCATCACAATCGTCGTTGTTGATGTCAATGTGTGATTCAACAATTTCCTCTTTTTTATCCTTATTTCTTTTGAAAAATGAACCTAAACCCATAGTTATAATTTTATTTATAGCCATTAATAACTGTTGTCAATCATAACCCTCTGACTCCAGATAATCATCAATATAATAATTATCCCCATATTCATAATGGTCATAATACCAGTCAGGATCATTTCTTGCAATTGTTGAAGGTGATGTGTCAACACCATAACGACTATAAGAAGAATCAGAAGAATAATATTCATGATAATTAACATCAGACTTATTTAGCTTTAAAATATTATAAAGCAAGTCACTTAAATCATAATTATGCCGATTATTATCCAATATTATTCCATATACCATTTTATTCTGAGGATTATATTGCAGATAATATACTGCAAACATGTGATTCTGGTTAAATATTTTACCATAATCATGAGCAACCTTAGACATATTTTCAACATCCAAATTCATGTCATTTAATGATGCTTTCCAGACTATTACATAGCATTTTTTACCGGCATTGTCCACATAACTAATGTTTCGTGCATCTTTCCATTTTACTATAAGATTTGATGCGTTAACTTCACCGTCTGCAATATTTTCACTTTTGTATTGTAAAGCATTATCAATTGTA
>CACYVR010000155.1 GCA_902777885.1 uncultured Methanobrevibacter sp. | reverse complement strand
ATGAACATCAAATATCAAAGGCCTAACTAAAAACTACATCAATCTAGTTTGAGCATCAATATAGCTAGGCTCATTGACCTCTTTTACAACATCTCCCTCTTTAACATCACCAATCAGAAAGGGCGAATCCAGATTGTGCAACTTCTGGTTCCTTTTGACCAGTTTCATGTTGGCGTTGGCATAACCATAATTGCTTGTCATCAATTGTTTATAATAATTTCAGCATCTTACCCTCAATTTTTACAATAATACTCAAGTAGTTACCTTTACATCATTAGTTGGTTCAGGTTGTGTCAGTGATTATAGTAGATGTTCATGATTTGTATTTCCACCATCCCAGTTTCTCCCATTATAGATGAAAATATTTTATTATCATGATTTCTAAAAAAAGTAGTGTAGAGAGAACAAAAGTTATACAACTATCACATGAGTTTTCATATAATAACCTCAATTAATTTTAATTAATACTATTTTACTCTTTTAAATTATATATAATTAATAGCTATTTAATTAATACTCCCATCTACAATACTTAAGCAATACAATAACACAGGTCGTTGTTGGAAACATGATATCAAAAACTGATAAAATAAACTTATCGAGTTGACTATGGAACTTATGATGGGCAGAAAAATAGTAATTTAAATTAATAAATATAAACTTTTAAAAACAATTATATCTAATAGGAAACTATAATAAAAATATGGACAGAAAAATCAAATATTTTATTTTATTTTTTCTTTTGATTGCAGATTTACTTATCCATATCAAATATAATCCCGATTTTTGGAATCTGTTTTATACCGCTTTTTTCATAGTGTTCATGTTTGACCAATTAGAGGAAGCGGTTCCCGTCAGAATACGCAAAATTTTAGTATATATTATGATGCTGTTCTGTTTTATTGACGGTACATTTGGGCTAATGAACAATGATTGGCAAAACGTTTTTCTTTCCTTTGGATTTCTTTTGTTTATGATTTGGCTTTATCTAAAACATATATTGATAGATATTGCCAGATTTTGTTTGGAAAAGGAATATTCTTATTTAACTTTAAAAATAACCAATTTATACATATTCATTTATGGGAAAGAGCAATATATTTTATCTGTTAAGGGTGCTGCATTAAATTTGTCTTGCAAATATCATGAAGCTTTGGAATGTTTGAAAGAATCTGAAGAATTGGGTTATAATCATCACTACTTATATGCAAATATTGGCTATTCTTTGATGTTTTTAGAGAACTACGAAAAGGCATATGAATACTTTAAATTAGCAATAGATGGCAATCCCCTTGATGTTGGCTACTTGTATTGTATTTCATATATTCTAATTCAATTGGGCAACTATGATGAATCAAAATATTATGTAGAAAAAGCATTGAAACTGGATGAGACAAATGAATCGATTAATGAATTAAAAGAGTTTCTTGAAGGCGAAGTGAAAACATAATTAAATTATCTAAAACCAACCATAATTTGAACTATCTCGAACTGTAGGTCTCAAGGTATTTCAACCAAGCTTAATAAGGCATCCAATTCAAGTTTATTCTTTTTCAGACTATTAAATACTTCATCAAGCACTGTATTATTTATCAGTTTTTCTTTCCTTGTTGATGAAAAGCCTTAATTTACCCATCAAAATTAAATCCAACTATCATTTTAATATAAAAAAAGCCTACAAATAACAATAATGTTATCATCATTTGGGACGATAAATTAGTAATTTTATTTATATAAAATAAGTAATGGAATTTATGGGAATAGAAAAATATTTAATTATTATTAGTTCTAAAAAAGTAGTGTAGAGAGAGGAAAGTGATACAACTATCACATGAGTTTTCATATTAAACTCTCTCCAAAATAATTTTAATTAATTAATGATTTAATTTTTAAGTTATATATAATTAATAGCATTTTACATTGCCATTAACAGAATGATTTTTCTATTTCGATTCTAATATTGGAATGGATATTAACAGAAACTTTCCTTTCAAACAAGAACTATTGTGGATAAACGCCAGTCCGCTCTTTTTCATGAGTTAACCATGTTTTTAACATCAAATCTTCAAAATTATAATTTCCACCATAATATTTTATGATTCCTTTATCCTGTAGAGTTTTAATATATTTTGTCAAGGTAGCGGGAGACATATCCAACTTCCTTTCCAGTTCAGACCAGGAAATATTCTCCTTGTTTAACATTGTACAGATTATCCTTTTTTCATACTTATTTAGAGTGCCCCATATTCTAATCCACATCACAAGAATCTGATCCATATTGTTAAGAAAAATATAATCTATTAATTCTTCGTCGTAGGTTTCATGAGAGGACAATGCATTATAAAAACTATTTATATACATCGGAATTCCTTTTGTATACTCATAAAAACGATTGAAACCATCATCGGTGAATGTTATTTCAGGGAACCTGTCATTGAAATAAGATTTGGTTTCTTTTTTTGTGAAAGGATCTATGTTTATTTGTATCATCCTTCCGCCAAAGGCTCCAGTAGCCCCATTTAGCATTTCAATTGCATCTGATGTTTGTGAGATTGACCCGCTCATTACATAGCTGACATTTGATTGGAATTGACTGTAACTTCTAAGCAACCAAAAAAACGATTCTGGATTCTCTAATTTTTTAAGCATTTGAAATTCATCGATTATGATTATGAATCCATCAATACCATCAATATCTTCAACAACATTTTGTGGGTATTCCATTACAAACTTGCTGATTTTTTTGTAATTGTCTTCAGTTGCAGGTATTGGTATTTCAGCTATAGGGGTGCCTTTTGAAAAGCTGAAATCTTTAATTTTTAATTTGTTGATTAATTTTTTTAAGAGAAAAGTTATTTTTTTGCCATCATTAATTTTGTCATAAATAGTATTGTTCATTTCGTCCAATAATTCCAATAAAACTGATTGTGCAGTCAATTGTGTATCATCAAAGCCAACAATTCTTGAAATATCAATATATGAAACTAAGAAATTCTTTTTTGAGTCCTGTTTAAGTTTTTGGAGTAAAAAAGTTTTTCCAACACCCCTAACTCCCCTTATTAACAATGATTGAGATATTCCCATCTCTAATGAATTTAAATAATACTCAATCTTTTTTATATCTTCAGTTCGATTATAAAAATATTTGTCGATTTCATTTATTGGAACATATAATGGAACAATACTCATTTAAAACACCTATACTAAACTATGTATTTTAATGAATATATACTTTAACAATTTAAAGTACTTCATATTACTAAAGTTGATAGTGTAACTTCAGATAAATGAAGTAATTAAAATAAATAAAGTAGAACTTTACACTTCAAATAAATGAAGTAACCATGGAAAAACATTATAAACTAATAAACGAATGAAAATCTTAATTATCAATAAGCCTATAAAAATAAGTGTAGAGAGAACATAAACAGCACAACTCCATCGTGAGTTTTCATATAACTCTCTCCAAAATAATTTTAATTAATTAATGATTTAATTTTTAAGTTATAT
>CACYVR010000154.1 GCA_902777885.1 uncultured Methanobrevibacter sp. | reverse complement strand
ACTAACATTTTGTCCATTCCTTTTGGACCTAAAGTAGTTCTTACAGTTTCAGCTAATACTTTACCAGCTAAAATGTTGTTTCTTTGTGCGTCTCTACCGATGGATCTGTTAGTTCCTTCAGGTAAAATAAAAATTGGTTGTCCACCTTGTGCCATTTAATCACCTTTTTTTGATTTTTATAAATAATTAGATCAGTTTAATAATCAACGAAAAAATAAGTTGTATTGTTGAATAAACCTTTCTACATATAACATGAGTTTAAGGTTATATAAATACTTTACTATTTAGTAAATTTTGGTAAGAAAAACATTTGACAAAACCAAAACAAAACATATGAATGATTAAAAACAATGCCTTACAATACATTAATATAGAAAAAAATTTCACATAATGTTAAAAAAATATATGAATTAAAGCTCATTAAATAAGTTTTAATCATAATGAAAAAAGGAGGATTTTAATGATTAACAAATTGAAAAACATTAGTCTGACCCAATGGATGATAATATCCATGGTTTTGGGTTTGATTGTAGGATTAATCTTAAACTTATATGTTAAAGACCCATTTATTAAAAACACGATTTTAATGGACAATATATTTTATATTGGGGGTAATGGATTCATTAAATTAATTAGAATGATGGTCATACCACTTGTTTTCTGTTCCATAGTTGTAGGTGTCTCTTCAATTTCGGATATAAAGAAGTTGACCCGAATTGGAGGAAACACCATTGCTCTTTATCTAATTACAACTGCTATAGCAGTAATAATAGCAATAATAATATCAAACATATTGCAACCAGGTTTAGGTTTAACTTTCACCAATTCCGAGTCAGTTAACAATGCAACCATTAACCAGACATTAGCAGACACATTGTTAAGTACAATTCCGGAAAATGTCATTGAATCATTAGCGAAAGGAGAAATGGTTCCTATGATTATTTTTGCGGCACTAATCGGTATATTTTTAACAAAATTCAAAGATGAAACCAAACATATTAAACCTTTTTTTGATGAATTCAATAAACTTTTTATGGAAATAACGGGCTTTATAATGAAATTTGCCCCAATTGGAATTTTCTGTTTGATGGCAAAAACTTTCGGTTCCCTGGGATTTGATGTAATCATGCCATTACTTTCATTTATAGGATGCGTAATCGTATGTCTGGCCATTCAAATGTTTGTGATATATCCGATAATTCTAGTCTCCTTAACCCGGCTAAACCCAATAACATTCTACAAAAAATTTTTCCCGGTTATGCTATTTGCATTTAATTCATGCTCTTCCAATGCGACAATACCAATTAATTTAGAAAAATTATATGAATTAGGTGTCAGTAATGAGGTTTCATCTTTTTCAATCCCGTTGGGAGCTACGATTAATATGGATGGAACTTCAATTTTCCAAGTATGTGCAGTGATGTTCACAGCCCAGGCTTTTGGTATTCATTTAGGACTTGACATGATGCTTTTAATAATCCTGACCATTATGTTAATTTCTATTGGAACTCCGGGCATTCCTAGTGCCGGAGTTATTACTTTAAACACAGTAATGGCTTCTGTAGGTTTACCATTAGCTACAGTGGGTCTTTTCTTTGGAATAGATCACATTGTAAATATGTTTAGAATTGTTTCCAACGTTGTTGGTGATGCAATATGTACAATATGTGTTTCATTTAAAAATAATTATATGGATACCGACATTTACAACGGAAAAAAATCTCCTCCGTACAATAAATTCAAAAATTAAAAATAATAAAGATTATGGAAAAAATTGATGAATAATGATTGAAAAAAAATAGATAAAAAAAATATTTATCTATGTTGTTTTTTCTCTAACTTGAAAGGAGGCGTGCTTTCATAAGTTTCATAAGAATCTTGTTCCTCCTGGAGTTCATTGAAGAATGCATTGATTTCTTCCAACCTTTTAATTTTATCGTTTTTACGAATCAACTCATTTTGAAGGTTGATGAACTCTTCACGTGATACAGTCTGTTCTTTCAAATATCTTAACTCATTATCCTTTGTAGTGATTTCATTTTGAAGCTGATTTTGCAAGTTGACATAATCAGATTTAGGAACGCTTTGTTCTTTAAGATATTTTAGTTCACTGTCACGAACGGAAATTTCACTTTCCAAATAACTCTGAAGACTATTATACTCTTCACGAGGAACTGAATTTTCTTTCAGGTTATTGATTTCAGTATCCATTGCAGCAACTTCATTTTCCAATAACTTTTTAATATTGTTATAATCTTCTTTAGGGATAGATTTTTCTTTCAAATTAGTAATTTCATTATCCAATGCAGCAACTTCATTCTCAAATTTGGTCTGCAAATTCTCATAATCCTGTTTCGGGATAGTCTGTTGTCTTAACAATGCCATTTCATTATCCAATGCAGCAACTTCATTCTCAAATTTGGTCTTCAAATCTTCATAATCCTGTTTCGGGATAGTCTGTTGTCTTAACAAGATCATTTCATTATCAATTGCAGTAATTTCATTATCTTTTTGCTGGAGTTCTCTGTTTTTAAATTCCAATTGTTTTTCAAGTTCCATTATTTCCTGTTGAGCACCAGCATCATTTTCTAGCGTGATTATCTGTATTTTATAGTCATCAATAGCTCTTGAAAGATTGTTGATTTGAGCATCCTTTTCAGCAATGCTTTTATAAGATTCATTTAATCTTTCATTAACTTCAGATAATTCATTTTTCTTATAATCTCTCAATTGCTCTGCAAAATAAGATTTAATTTCATCTAAAGAGTTATTAACATAATCCAGCTCATATATTCTATCTTCTTGATTTTTAATCAACAGGTCTTTTTCATCTAATTGGCCTTTAAGTTGATTTACTTCTTCTTCTGCTTTAAATTTAATAACTGAAACTTCTTTTTCTTTGTCAATAATATCTTGTTCGAGCTCTCGAATTCGTGAAGCAGAATTATCATTGGCTTTTTCTACTTCCAATTGTGTTAAATCGAATTTAAGTTTATTAAGCTCCAATAAACAAGATCTGACTAAAGACTGTAAAGTCT
Organism: uncultured Methanobrevibacter sp.; assembly: GCA_902777885.1. Classification (GTDB taxonomy): domain Archaea; phylum Methanobacteriota; class Methanobacteria; order Methanobacteriales; family Methanobacteriaceae; genus Methanocatella. The sequence continues at coordinate 1,048 of CACYVR010000154.1, read as the reverse complement.
CTTTTTCAGCATCTATCCCATTTACCATTTCTATCCCTTAACTTAAAATTTATCTCAATATTGAAATTTGCATATAATTAATTTTTAAATTTAAAAATTATGATATACCATACACTATATTTATCTAATATTAAATATTGATGTTATACTATTTAAATTAAACCCTCAAAATAATCAAAAATAAAAACTAAAAAGATATAGAAACCAGTTAAAAAATATAGAAAAAAATAGAAAAAATAAAAAAAATAAATGAGTTAAATTAGAGTATTTTATCATTTATTAACTCTGCATTTAACACTGATGCTCCAGCAGCACCACGAATAGTATTATGTCCTACAAGAACATATTTAAAACTATTATCAAAAGCTTGGTCTTTTCTTAATCTACCAACAGTAACAGACATACCATTGCCGGAACCCTATGACATGAAGCACTTAACTTAAAGTCAGCATCAGTAACTTTTTCACCGTCAAAAGACCCCAATAAGTGTAAAGTCTCAGATTCCATTTTTTCTTCTTCGCTGCCTATGTAAGGAACAAGATTATCAACAATAGCCATTGATGGAACACCATTATAACCTGCACCAGATACTGCCTGCATGGTTGATACTCTAATTGAGTTAACATTAAAATTATCAACAATAGGTTTCAATGTTAAAGTTAAAGCAATAGTGGAACAATTAGGATTGGTTACAATGAATCCATCCCAATTATTTTCTTTTTGCTGAGCATCAATCATATCCAAGAACTCGGGATTAACTTCAGGAATCACTAAAGGAATATTCTTTTTCATCCTGTGAGCACTGGCATTACTTGCAACAACATAATCTTTTGCAAAGTCCTTTTCGACTTTAGCAGCAAATTCAGTTGGAAGTGATGAAAATACAATATCCACATCGTTATCCATATCGTCAGGATTTGTTTCACAAACAACTATATCTTTTACAGAGTCAGGCATGGCATCATCAAGATACCAAGTAGTAGCATCCTCATATCTTTTTCCTGCAGAACGTGAAGAAGCTGCAAGAGCAGTAAGTTCAAAATCAGGA
>CACYVR010000153.1 GCA_902777885.1 uncultured Methanobrevibacter sp. | reverse complement strand
AATCGCATATTTCTTAGGTTGTATCATGCCTAACCGTTATCCTGGTATTGAAAAAGCAACCCGTATATTATTTGACGCATTAGATATTGAATTAAAAGACATGAATGGAGCATCATGCTGTCCTGCTCCTGGTGTATTCGGATCTTTTGATGAAGAAACTTGGGCTACCATTGCTGCACGTAACTTAACTCTTGCAGAAGATATGGGTGCTGACATTATGACCGAATGTAACGGTTGTTTCGGTTCATTATTTGAAGCTAACCACATGTTAAAAGAAGATGATGATAAAAGAGCTAAAATTAATGCAAATTTAGCTGAAATCGGTAAAGAATTCAAAGGAACTACTAACGTTAAACATTTAGCACAAATCTTAAGAGACGATGTTGGATTCGAAAAAATCTCATCTCTCATTGAAAAACCTTTAGATTTAAATGTTGCTGTTCACTACGGATGCCACTTCTTAAAACCTACTGATGAAATTGGTATCGAAGAACAAGCTGAAAACCCAACCATCTTAGATGAACTTGTAGAACTCACTGGTGCTAAATCCATTGACTACAAAGACAAAATGATGTGCTAGAGATTTAGATGTAACTGCAAGTTACACTAAAGAAAAACTCGACCACATGTCTGAAGCTGGTGTAGATGCTATTATTGATGTATGTCCTTTCTGTCACATGCAATTCGACCAAGGACAAACTGAAGTTAATGAAAGATATGGAACTGACTTTTCAATTCCTGTATTCCACTTAGCTCAATTATACGGATTAGCTATGGGATTATCTGCTGAAGAATTAACTTTAGATGCACAAAAAATTGACGCAGCTCCTGCTTTAGCAAAAGCTTTAGGTGAAAACGCTAAATAAGTTTAAGGATTAATTTCCTTATTCTTTTTTTATTTTTAGGCATTGAAAACACATTTCGGTTATATTGTTACTTAACTGTAACAATTTTTTTTTAAAAATTATTTTTGTTTGATTCAATACGAATAATTTTCAATTAATTTTATATATTATTAATTTAAGACATTTAAATGTTATATAATAAAGAGGTAATAATTATGTTTGTAGCAACCTTAGATGGCATATTTAGATACAAAGACCTTCCGGAAGAATATGAACCTTATGTTCAATTCAAGGCAACTATTGATAAAAGAGAACTCAAACCCGATGATGAATTGGCTATTTTAAATATTGCTGGAACCTCAACTCATCATGTCTTATTCTTAGATTCTTATAAAAATACTAGAGAAATCGAAAAAGAATTAAAAGAAGCTGATGCTAAAATAAACCACAATACTTTAAAAATTATAGGTGGACACTTATGAGTTTACCTGCTGAGCAGAATTGGTTAGTTCTTTTTAATCTAATCTCAGATTTAACAAAAAAAGGATATGAAATTCCTAGTGGAATTAACCCTGAGATGGGTTTAATCAGGTCTTCTATCAGTTCATATAAAAGAGATCCTTCCCATCCAGAATTAATTAATGGTTTAGCAAAAGCAGAAATGTCTTTAAGTAATGTTCAAGGAACAATGTTAACAATTGCAGAACAGGAAGGAGAAGAATATACTGATTTTTGGCTTGATTTATTTAAAAAAGCAATGAAAGGGGAAGAAATATTTGAATTTCCCGACTCACGTTCAAAATTTTTAGTCAATGCTCCTCCTGGATTAACCACTGGAAGAATAAATTTAAAAGTTCCTTTAGCAGAGGAAAGAGTTCAGGAAATTGCAGAATGGTGTGGTCTTATCATTGAATTTGATGATGATGTGACTGTATCACTGCATGGTGATAAGCCAGATTTACAAAACGGATTGAAAGAAATGGGTTCTTTCTTTTTAGAAGAATAAATGGGGGATAAAATGAAAATATTAGCTATTAGTGATGTTCATGGCGAAGAAAATGAAAATTTATATAAATACTTAGATAACAATGATATTGATTTGGTCATAATACTTGGTGATATTACTAATTTCGGACCTTTGGAATTTGTAGGCGAATTCATCGGCAAAATATTTGAATATGACTGTGATGTAATCGCAATTCCAGGAAATTGTGACCCTGCAGGAATTTGCAATGCAATAGGTGAATCCGGAGCTTTCTGTTTACATAATGAAATTATTGGATATGGTGATGCTATTCTATTTGGATATGGCGGATCTAATCCTACACCATTCGATACTCCTGGTGAAATAGATGATCTTAAAATCTATGGTGATGTCTATGAATTAATGGCAAATTATGATTATGTTTAGAATTTGAACCTGAAGTAAACATTTGTGGCCATATTCATGAAGCAAAATCTCTCAGTAAAATCGGTATAACTACTGATGTTGCCAATCCTGGTATGTTAAAGGATAATGGTGCAGTTTTAATCGACATTACTGATGGTTCCAATTATGATATTAGTATTATTCAATTAGACGAATAATATTTCTTTTTTCTCTTTTTTTGTTAAAATTAAATAACAAATTTTATTTATTATTATTTTAAAATATTTTTTTAGCGAATATTTTTTTGTGATATTATGATTTGGGTTGTTGGAAATGTAGATGGAAACAGTTATAAAGAACCGTTTTCAAAGGGTGTTTTGGCTCGTTCTTTAAGGATTTCAAATCTGGGTTTGGACCATGCATATCAAATTGCAAATGAAATCGAAGAAAATCTTATTGAAGAGAATGTCACTGAAATAACTGTTGATGATTTGGTGAATTATATTTCAAAATATTTAAACAGAATCGATGAAGACATTTCCACTAAATATCTGAAGTGGAGGGATGTTAGAAAATCCGATGAACCATTAATCATATTAATTGGAGGAGCTTCTGGTGTCGGGACATCTTCAATGGCTTTTGAGCTTGCAAATCGTTTAGGTTTAAAAAATATTATTGGTACGGATATGATACGTGAAGTAATGCGTAAAATCATTTCAGAAGAGTTAAATCCTGTTATTCATAAATCAAGTTTCGATGCATACGAATCTGTAAGAACTCCTGCCATTCGCGTGGATGCGGTGGTTGAAGGTTTTATTAGTCATGTTGATGTTGTTAATGTAGGAATTGAGGCGATTATTGAGAGATCCTTAAAGGAAGGTATCAGTATTATTATAGAAGGTGTTCATGTAGTTCCAGGATTCATTCGTGAAGATTTAATCAAAAAAGGCAATGTAATAATGTTTACATTAACTATCGATGATGAGGAAATGCACAGACAAAGATTTTATACCCGTTGCAGACAGCCTTGGGTAAAAAGGTCTCTTGAGCATTATATGGATAATTTCAAACCTATTAGAAAAACCCAGGAATTTTTAATCAATCAGGCGGAGATACATGATGCTCATATTATTAACAATTCAGATTTTAAAAATACCATAGATTTAATGGTTAATGATATAATTGAACAATTCGGAGGTGATAATGATGATAACTAAGAAAGTATCTGAAATAATGACTAGTGACGTTATTACAACCACTCCAGAAATTGATGTTGTATACGCATTTGAAAAATTAATGGAATTTAAAATTAGTTCTCTTCCAGTTGTAGAGGGGGATAAGTTAATCGGTATTATTACCGCAACTGATGTTGGCCATAATTTAATATTGGATAAATATGAATTGGGAACAAAAGTTGAAGAAATCATGATTAAAGATGTTGTTACAATATCTCCTGATGACACAATAGAAACCGCTATTAAAGTCATGAAAGATTCCAATCCAGATTCTGGAATCTTAAATCAGTTACCTGTTGTTGAAAATGGAAAATTAATGGGTATTGTTTCTGATGGAGATATTATTCAAGAGGTATTTTAAATTAGCCTCTTTCAAATTATTTTTTTAAATTTAAGGCAGTATTTTTGAGTTACTGTAATAAATTATTTTTTCCAGTAATGGATTTGTGATTGTTTTTTGTATTTTAAGTTTATATTTCATATTCTTTCATTTCTCTATGTTCTTTAATTTTTTGAAATGATTTATTTTAAATTACTCTTTTTTTATTTTTTCAATATATATTTGGGATTAATTTATTTTTTTAAGGATTTTAAATTTCTTACTCGAAAAATTTTTTTTCATGAAATTGTTAACATTTATATAATATTAATGATAAATAGTAATGTTGGCTAGACTGGAGGGTTAGGGGTCCTCTGTAAGCACACACCCCCTTTGGTGCAGTCGAAGTTCAAGAGGCGGCTTTTTAAGGAAATATAAGCCTGAGAAAACAACATAGAAACTTCGTCCTACAGGATTAATGGTGATGGGGTCTTTACTGGAGGGTAAAGAAGAATCATCTTTGATATAGGAACGTGTCAGGCCCGGAAGGGAGCAGCTCTACTATTAACAATTGATGCTTGTAGTATCCCGGGGTGGAGTTGGGTTTTCAGATCACTTATATTTTTGAGATTAGTCCACTTTTGAACATGCCATTTATATATGATGGATAAGTTTATAAATAACTTTAAACAATATAATTTTATATCTTGTTTTATTATGTCGGGATGGCCCAGCCTGGTACGGCGTCGGACTGCTAATCCGATGGTCATATGACCACCCGGGTTCAAATCCCGGTCCCGGCGTTTTATTATTTTTCATCTATTTTTTGTTCATGTTTATACTCCACTCCTAGAGGGCATGCGTGAACAGAAACAGATTGTATTTCCGGAATTTTTTTCATTATGTTTTGTTCAGTCAAATGAACAATTTTATGAGCTTCGGCTACTGTCAAATCTCCATCAACTTTTATATGTAAATTTGCAGTATAATATGGACCATAATTATCAATTTTGATGTTATGGGCCATAGATGCATCGGGAGTTTTTTCAACAACTCTTTTAATCTTTCTGGATAAATTCTCGTCAGGAACTTTTCCCATGATTGCATCAATATTTTCTTTTCCAATTGAATATGCTGTTTTCAATATTAAAATACCTATTATTAATCCTACAATAGGATCCAATATTGGAAAACCCATATTTGATGCAACAATACCTGCTAAAATAGCTATTGATGAATAGATATCTGTTCTTTGGTGTTGTCCATCTGCCACAATTACTGGGCTTTTGATTTTTTTACCAACATTTATGAGGTATCTGCTTATTATGTAGTTTAAAATTATTCCAAAAACAGCCATCATTGCAGCATAAATTGTAGGGACATGTATTAAACTTGGATCAAGGAGTTTGTCTTTGGCTGTATCTATTATTTCATAACCTACTATTACTAAAAATATTACAATTACAAGTCCGCAGATCGGTTCGGCACGACCATGCCCCATGGGATGACCTTCATCGGCGGGCTTTTGACTTATCCTGAATCCTATATAAGCAATAACTGAAGTTATTATGTCAGATAATGTGTGAAGTCCCTCAGCAATTAATGCATAACTTCCACAGTAGAATCCAACCAATATGTTGAATACTGTTAAAAAACAGTTTGAGCCTATTGCAATGGTTGTTGCTTTTTTTCCTGCTTTTTCTCTATCCATCTAAATTTTCTCCTCTAAAATGTCCATGGCTTTTTCAATATTTTCATAAGAGTTTGCATAAGACATTCTGACATGTCCTTTTCCGTTTGATCCGAATGCTTTACCTGGAACAGTTATAACTCCTGCTTTTGCTGCTTTTTGAACAAATTCTTCATCTTCAATTTTTGGAAATACGTAAAATGCACCTTCAGCATTTACAGTTTCATGACCCATTTCATTTAATCTTTTTACAATCAAATCTCTTCTTCTTTTAAACTCAGCAATCATTTTGTTTGCTTCGTCTTGAGGGCCTCTCAATGCTTCAAGAGCGCCTCTTTG
>CACYVR010000152.1 GCA_902777885.1 uncultured Methanobrevibacter sp. | reverse complement strand
ATTGTTTATTTAATCACCTATTCTTTAGATTTTTCTTTATTTCATCCAATCCAATTTCTTATCCATAACTATTTATACCACATTTTACTGTGCATTAATACTATTTAAATGATTGAAATCAGTTTAAGAATTCTTCTGACTATTTTCTTAATGATAACATTTCCTTTAACTCATTATTGTCCATTTCAGTGATGAATGTTTCTCCATCCCCAACGGTCAGCTGTGCAAGTTCTTCTTTTTTATGAATCATTTCATTAATCTTTTCTTCAAAGGTTCCTTTACATATGAATCTGTAAACCATTACATTTTCACTTTGGCCTATCCTATATGCTCTGTCTGTTGCCTGGTTTTCTACGGCAGGATTCCACCACAGGTCATAGTGAATTACATTTTGGGCTGCAGTTAAGTTCAATCCGGTACCTCCCGCTTTTAGAGAAACTATGAATATTTTATTTTGAGGATTATTCTGGAATTTTTTAACTGCCAAATCCCTTTTTTTACGAGAAAGAGATCCGTGCAAAAATAAAACTTCCTGTCCAAATGTTTTTTCAGCCAAATCCTTTATTATATTTCCCATTTGAACATATTGGGTGAAAATCAATACTTTTTCATTATTGTCCAAAATATTGGATAAAGTACCCATCAGCACTTCGAGTTTTCCGGATTCGTCAACCGAGTAATTTTTTGACTTTGTAAATTGTGAGGGGTGATTGCAAATTTGTTTTAGAGAATTTATTAATTTCAAAACAATTCCTTTTCTTTTAATACCTTCATTTGCTTCAATATCTTCAATGGACGCATCCAGCGTTTCCTTATATAATGCGATTTGTTCACGGCTTAAATTGCAGTATACATCATTTACGATTTTATCAGGCAAATCCTTAATAATGCTTTTATCTGTTTTAAGCCTTCTTAAAATGAATGGCTGTGTAATCTGTTTAAAATTATCCAAAACATCCAGATTTCTTTCTTTTTCTATAGGAACAATATAGTTTTTCCTAAAGCTTTTAAGACTTGTTAAGTAACCTTTGTTTATATAATCAAATATGCTCCAATATTCAGCCAGTCTATTTTCAACCGGCGTACCGGACATTGCAATTTTGTGTTTTGCCTTAATTGACTTAACGGCTTTTGATTGTTTTGTATCAGGGTTTTTAATGTTTTGCGCTTCATCAATCACACATAAAAACCATTTTTTATTTTTGAATTTCCCGGCATCACTTCTGATTACCCCGTATGATGTTAGGTAGATATCATAGTCCTTTTTTGTAAAACGTCTGCCAGGTCCGTGAAAAATATATGAGGTTAAATCAGGAGTAAACTTTCTTATTTCCTCTTGCCAGTTTGTAAGTAGGCTTGTGGGGGCAATTACTAAAACCTTTTGCTTTTCCAATAAACCCTCATCTTTAAAATATTGGATTGCCGTTAATACCTGCAGGGTTTTTCCAAGACCCATATCATCTGCCAGTATACATCCAAAACCGGAGGTAATATTTTGAACCAACCATGAAAAACCTGTTTTTTGATATTGCCTCAAGTTTGCGATAACCTTATTCGAAACATCAACAGGTTTGAATGTTTTAATTTCATTTACCAGTTTTTCCAAAGCACCATCGATATTGACCTCCGAATCTCTTATTTTCCCGCTTAAAAGTGCTTTCATCAAATCATGTCTGTTTAGTTTTTCCGGAAGCTTATCAATTTGTTTTATTAATGATTTTACTTCCCGCTCATCAAGCATTACAAAGTCATTTGCAAACCTGACCAGGCCTTTTGATTTTTCAGACAGTTTTTTAAATTCATCCAAACTGCATGTTGTGTTTCCAATTGCCACTTTCCAGTTGAATTCAGTCAAATCTTTAAAAGAAATATATGAATCTTCATTTTGAGATTTTATATCCAGAATCAGTTTCGGCTTGAATATTTTTCTAAGTGATTTGGGCAGAATAATTTTAATGCCCATTAATTCAAATAGAGGCAAAGTATTCATAAAGAATTGAGTAAAGTCATCCAAATTATATTCTATATTTTCATTTAAATCAATTGTGCGATTGAACTGTGGAAAAATTTCATTGATAATATATGTGTCCTTAAGCAAATTAACTTTTAAATTCATATCTTCAGTTGTTGCAATTACCTCATTTATTGAAATCATCTCATCATTAACCCTAACATCAACAGCAAAGGAATTTAAATCCTGTTCAACAACCAAATACAAATCATAATCCCGTGAATTTAAATAAAATTTGGATAACCACTGACTAATAGACTCTGCGGTGTTAATATCCAATTTTTGCTCTTCAAAGAAAAACAGTCTGAAAATATCTTCTGAATAATGCTTTCTGACTGCTTGAGGGGCACCATTTCTCAAATATTCACTGAAAAAGCCATCAAAAAATAAACTAATAATAATTATAATCTGGTCTTTTTTAGATATTTTACGATTTTTAAACTTTAAAAGATTATCAGGGCATTTAAAAGCCAGTCCATTAATCAAGTCAGATATTGTTTTATCAAAAACAGCAGGAATCCAACGGATATGATATTTATCACCAGCCCGGAAAAATTCTGGTAAAATTGCATGTTTTTTAATCAATTCCAAACTAAACTGATATAACAAATTTAAAAATTGAATATTGCTTTCAAATTTATCAATGGAACTTTCAGACAATTCCGTAAAAAAAGCAAATAATATTTCTGGAGATAAATCATTATCAAAAGGCGTTTTTTTATCAATGCTGATTTTTGAGATTTTATATTCCTTATTAATATTAATATTAAAAGTATTCCATTGATTCGCCATTCCCCACTTCTCAATAAAAACACTTTCTAACCAGTCATCATATTCATCTTCACTGCCATTAAAAATTCCGCATTTATAATCCAACAGGTAGAAATCATTGTAATATCTTTCACCCTGATATCTGGTATAATTTTCAACATGCTTTTTAGCAAAGCGGGCCATAGATTTATAGATATTATTTAAAATATCTTTAAAGTTCTTTTTAAAAAATACCGGATTATCATTTAAGAGAAGAAAAATACTGTCATGGAGATCTCTAACTTTAGAAAAATCCAAATCAACATCTTCTTTCAAATCAGCGTCATCGCCTGCAAACAAATCATCAATACTTCTAATGCTTATTGCATCATCATGACTGGAATAATTTAAAGCTTCAAGCAAATCAAAACCTTGAAGTTTGAAAATCAAAAAAGGATTTTTATCAATTTCAAGTGCAATCATATAGACAAGTCCTGCAATATGCTTGCAAACAAGCGCATGATCAGGACAGTTGCAGGAAGAATGCATATCCTGATGGGATGTTGGAAAAACATTTATTCCTTCATTTATCAATTTGTAATATAACTCTTCAGGAAGTTTGTGATTAAGTAAAGCTGCCAAAACAGAAGGGTTTTTATAGACTATTTCAAGGATTTTATCTTTTTGTTTTTCGCTGAATTCATTAAATTTAATCACAACATTATAATGGTTTCGATAATTTCCCTTAACTTTGGCGGTTACGGCATTTCCGGAAATATTAATATCAAAAACACGGCCAGTGTTTGCATATGT
>CACYVR010000151.1 GCA_902777885.1 uncultured Methanobrevibacter sp. | reverse complement strand
ACATTAATGAAATCATCCACTTTCAATGTGGTCCCCATTGTGAAAAGAACAATACTTAAAAGTAAATTGATAATGTTAATGCCGTTATACTCACTTAAAACCCATTTAAATGAATTTGGATAAACCAGAGAAATAGCTACTGCTACCAATATTATTATAAAAAAATATTTTTCGATAACTTCAAAAATCCTTTTCATAATTTCAATTTTTGACTTTGAACATTAAAAATGTATTGCTTTATAACTTAGGACGCACATATTCTAGTAAAAAAGATGTTTTACTTAGGTCTTTCTGACAACATTTCTGTAGTTGAATTTGAGATTAGAGTTAATATTGATGATAATCCAAGAGATAATCAAGGAATTATCGGTTACTGTGAAAAACAGTTTATAAAGATGATTTTAAAGTATTAGTTATAACACATCTTGTCATCTTTATTATAGAAATCTTTAAATGAGATTTGAGGATGCTTTGGATTTTTCCGCAACTCTTTCCATATTTTATCCACTTCATCAAAGGTTAGGTATCCCTTTTCATAGCAAGTAACAATTATTTTGGATGTTGTTACATGTTCTAGATTGTATTTTTTCACAAAGTAGCACACATCATCTAGGTTGTTGCTTGCAAGTATTCCATTTTTAACTATTGCAAGTGAAATTACACTTAACTCTCCCTTACCGATATCTTCTGTTTCATCGTCTGTTATAAAAGTATAGTATTGATTAAATTCATCACTTCCAAATTCAAGATCCTTTATTTCAACATATCCGTCTTGAATGAGTGATGTTAATCTAGTTTTAACATCTTGAGGTGTTTTTTTGTTGAACAATTCCTTTTTAACTTCCGCTGTGATGATGATTTTTGAATATTCTTTTTTAAGCAAATCTATTCTGTTTATCTGTAAAAATGATGACAAACAATCGGTATCGTAAAAAATCGGTTTAGTCATTGGTATCATCACCCTCATCTACATTAAATACAAGGTCTCCCCTATAGCCGTCAAGTAACAGTTCTTTTTTCTTGCTTTGGCTAATTTTTTTGGTTTCATCTAAATATTCAATTGTATTAATGTATTTTCCAAGGGTCATGTATTGGTCTTCTTCAGGGGAGGGTTTGTATAGTTCGTCACCATATCCTCTGATTCTTGCTTCATAGGATATGTATTTTCCCCCATATTCATCATATTCTTTTCTGGAAATTAATCCTTTGTTTAAAAGGCGAATCAGCAGTGCACGATGGCTAATCTGGAAATACTGCTCAACAGAAATAATGCTGGTTAGATTCCATTCATTGATGCTGTTCATATCACAGTATTGGCTGAGACCTTCCTCGCTCATGAGCAGATATGATGCGAACTTATCCGCTTCCCTTTCAGAATCGTCTCTTAGAGGATTGTTGCAGATAATCGGTTTTCCTGAATTTTCTTCTATTAACAGGTGGTAAAGTTCATGAGCCAGAGTGAATCTCTGTCTTCCTTTTGTCATCTTTGAATTGATTCCAATGATTTGGATATTCTCATCCTTTATGCACATTCCGCTTGTCTTTTCAGAAAAGGGAATGTATAATAAAGTAATGTCTGGAATCTTTGATAAAACTACGGAGGTGATGTCAACAGATCCATAAGGATTCAAGCCCCATTTTTCTCTTAATTCGATGGCTTCGGTATTTAGTTGTTTGTCGGTTTTCAAACTAATCATCCATTTTGCTTATTAAGTATTGCATATTCATGTAAATTCTATTCATGCTTGCTATGCCTTCTAGATCATCTGCTTCGATGCTCGTGCTTCTGAGTGCGAATTTTGTATGGTCAAATTCATCACTTCTGCAGAGCAGATAGCTTTCGCTACATCCGAATAATGAGCATAGTTTATTTAAAATGGATAAAGTAATATTCTTGTTGCCATTTTCCATGTCAAGTAAATCTTCAGTTGGAATGTCCAGATATGAAGATACGGCTTGAAGAGTCAAATTCATATTTTCTCTGAGAGTTTCCATTCTTGCTCCAATGTTTTTCATGGTTAATCACCTTAAAAGAATATAATATTATATTTTAGAAATTTACAATATATAAATTTCTATTTAATACAATCAAATACATTTAATGAATATAATAAATAAGTAGGTTTATAATGCATATAAAGAATTAGTGAGAGAGCATTTGCAAAGTATTATTTTGATCTATGAAGTTGTCTTTGTAGAATTTCATTAGGAGTTATTTCAAAAGTTAGTAATTGATTAGAATTCCTAATGGTATTGTCTAAAACTTAGGATTAATATATTCCCAAACTTCTTCAAAACTAGTTTTGACGCCTAAACGTTTATATTCATTAACGAGCGTATTTATATCTCTTTCAAGCAATTCTTTTGATATTGGATTATCAAGAACTACTGACTGGGAAACATCAATAATGACTGGAATTTCATCTTTATTTAAAATATTATAATTAGATAAATCCCCATGAACTAATTTAGCATCATTAACGAATTTTTTCAATTCGACCAGCAATTTATTGAAGAATTCATCGGGATTTTCCGGGGTCTGATTTTTTGCAGGCTGTGCTGGATTTCCATCTTCATCACCAATAAATTCAATTAATAAAACATTATTTGCACTGGTAATTGGCTTTGGAACGGTAACTCCTGCATCATATAATCTTGTCAGGTTTTTAAATTCTTTTGTAACCCAGGAATAGATGATTTTACGTTTATTTTTTGTTTTAACGTTAAATCTTGGATCTCCATCAAGATAATAATTCATTTTTTTAAAATCAGAAGTAGCTATTCTGTAGATTTTAACTGCTACAAATTTTTCATCGTCAGTTATGCCTGTAAGTACATTAGCTTCTTTACCTGTACTTATGGCTCCGTTTAAAATGTCAATATGGCCCTGATTGGCTAATTTATATAATGTTTCTAAGGTAATCTTATCAAAAATTTCATTTCCTGTTTTTCTATCTGAACTGTCTTTCTTTCTTTTTTCAGAATGAATTTTTTGATGTTTTGCATCAGCTTTTGCTACTTTAGAATCCATTAAAATCAGTAAAAAAAGTAAATGGTGGGGTTACATTTTTAAGTAACCTTTTCTTTCAAGCCAGTTAGATTCGGTTTTGGTATATCTCCAGATTACGTCTCCCTTTTCATCGGATTGGAAATCCCATGGTTTTACAAGGATAACGTCACCTTCACGAATCCAAATACGTTTTTTCATTTTTCCAGGAATCCTGGTCATTCTGATGTATCCATCTGCACATCTGACTTTTAATTTACCATGTCCCATAATTTGTTCTACTACACCAGGAATTTCTCCCTTTTTGGGAGTTCTAACTCTCCTGTACTCTTGTTGGTTATTGTTATTAGATTTAGACAAATACTCTCCTCCAAAATTAAAATATTAATTGACAATTAATATAAATTATTTATATATTTATCAATATACTATATATTAATTTATTGGATTTTAGAATAAAGGTGTTTTAATGGGTACCGAATTTTTAAAAATAAAAGAATGTGATGAAGCACAGGATATTATTCAGGATTTATTTGATAAATACTGTAAAGCTGAAAGCGAAGAAATCAATTGTGAAGATGCTTATGGAAGAGTATTATTCAATGATGTTTACAG
>CACYVR010000150.1 GCA_902777885.1 uncultured Methanobrevibacter sp. | reverse complement strand
GAGTAACTTTCAAGCAAATCATGATTAAGTTCCAGAAAGGTATGGCCCCACTTAAATCCGTCAAGTATATCTCGAGCCTCATCCTTAAAGCGAGTAATATATAGGGTAGCTGAAATTGCCTCAACAGTCGATAAGATACATGCTTTTCCATAGTTTACAGGATTTGTTGCTATTAAGAATGGCAATGATCTGTGGTATTTTGATAAAGAAAAGAATTTTTTAGAACTTGACACTTCGTTCCAGGAGCAGTCAAGTCCTACAATTCCCCTTCTTTCAACGAATTTGTAATCTTCGTATGATACAGCCTTTTCTGCATATGGATTTAATACAATAGCTCCTGAAGGAATCCTATTTATATTATAAACTAGTCTGCATTTTCCTAGCTTTTCCATTTTGATAGATGTGCATTTTTTTCTATCGCATTCGTCTGCATGAAAAACTGTAATCTTCATTTTCTGACCTTATTTGGAAATGTTTCCACTTTGCATTTGACGTATTAGCTGAATTTGCTGATTGAATTGCTCTTTTGTTAATCCAAACTGAGAATGGACAGTAGGAACATTATCGCTTTTCTTTAGATTTAAAGTTTTGAGCAACGGTTCAATATAATGAACATATGAGTCACCGAAAGTATTCAATGTGAAATTGACCTTGGATAAATCTTCAAATATTACATACAAAACGTAACCCTGAGATTCCTTTTGTGATTCGCAGATTATTATTCCCATTGATTTACTAGCATTAATATTTGTAGTATTATTGATGTTAGGCATTGCTTCACCAAAGTATATGTTCCAATCATTTCCGTTATATGTACGATGATCTGGACCTTTTACACCCTGAGCTTTATATATCTCCATTAATGCAGAAGAGTTGTCCATAGTTGTCAAGTTATATGTTATGCTGTGTTCATTATCGCGAAATGATCCAATATAAGATTCATTTGTATTCACTTTTTCAACATTTCCCACGAATGCACCGCTCATGAAATCCGTTTCAAATGGAGTACCTACCTTTTTATTATTGTTTAGAGCACCCGTAGCAAAAACAATACCCAAAATAGCTATTATTGCAATGAGAACTCCAATAATTATCAAATTTTTATTTTCCATTATTAAACACCGTAAATATTTTTTTACATTAAATATTTTATAAATAGTATTTAATATAACTTTACTTCAAATATTATATTAAGTGATTAATATGAATAATAAAGTTCGTGGCATTTTAATAGGTAGGCTGCAGCCTATCCATAAAGGCCATATTCAAGTGATTAAAAAAATTCTGGATGAAGTTGATGAAATCATTATCGGCATTGGTAGTGCCCAGTTAAGCCATGAGTTAAAGGACCCTTTTACTGCAGGCGAACGTATCGTTATGGTTAAACAGGCTTTGGCTGAAGAAAATATCAATCCAAGCAGATATTATATCATACCAATGGAAGACATTAATTTTAATGCTATCTGGAGCGCTCATGTAAAGATGATGACACCTCCGTTTTCAATAGTTTACTCCGGAAATCCTCTGGTCAAACAGCTGTTTTCGGAAGATGGCTATGAAGTGAGAAATCCTCCTTTATATGACCGGCTTTATTTATCCGGAACCGAAGTCAGAAGAAGAATATTGGCCGATGAAAACTGGCAGGAACTTGTAGCCGATTCCACTGTTGAAATAATGAATGAAATCAACGGTGTTGAAAGGCTGAAAAATCTATCCGTAAAGGAAATCAGTGATCTATAACAATAGTTATATACCATTATGATTATAATATATAAAATGAGGTTATAATATGGTTGTCAAAGTTATTCAAGGAAAAGAAGACAAAGTAACAATGCCCGATTTACTCGAAGACATTAAGAAAAATACAAAAATTGATTATTGCGGAGCTATTTTCACTTTTGAAGGAATAGTTCGTGGAAAAGAAGAAAATATGGATTTGGAAAAATTAATCTTAAGCACACCAGATAAAGAGGCTACCGCTAAAGAAATAGAAGAAATAGTTGAAAATGCAAAAATCAAATATAACGTAGCTGAAATATCAGTCGTTCATTATCTCGGCGAATTCTACACTGGAGACAGCTTGTTTCTAGTAGCAGTATTAGGTAATCACAGAGGAGAAACCTTGGATGCTCTAAAAGAAGTTATCGAAAGAGTAAAATATGATGTAGAATTCAAAAAAGAAGAAATATCAAAACAAGGAACAAAAACTATATTGGCTGGAGGATAACTTGAGTATCATCTTCATAATTAAAATATTAATACTATTTTTTGCAATTTATTTTACAATAAAGCACTTGAAATTCATAATAGTATTAATTCTATTGATAATAATTCTATTTGTATTGCCTGGCATGTTAGGCCATAGCATTATTTAAAAAAAAGAGTTTTAAAAACTGGATATTATCCAGTTTATTTACCTATAATAACTTCAGTTGATTTGATTAAAGCTGTAACATCATCACCATCTTTTAAACCTAACCTTTCAGCAGACTCTTTAGTAATAACAGCAGTAATAACATTAGGATCTTCTACTTCGATTTTGATATTAGCCATTACAGCACCTAATTCAACATTTGTAACTTTACCTTTTAACTGATTTCTTGCACTTAATTCCATTATAATCTCTCCTATTAAATTTATTTACCTATAATAACTTCAGTTGATTTGATTAAAGCAGTAACATCATCACCATCTTTTAAACCTAACCTTTCAGCAGACTCTTTAGTGATAACTGCAGTAATGATATTAGGTTCTGACACTTCGATTTTGATATTAGCCATTACAGCACCTAATTCGACATTTGAAACTTTTCCTTTTAATTGATTTCTTGCACTGAGTTCCATTTTTTTCATCTCCTATAAGTTGTATGTTATTATGTTATATCGAATTGTATATAAATGTTTCGTTTTTTTTAAAATTAAGAATTTTAAAATCGATTACCGTAAATCATTCATATCGATAAAATCGAAATGAAACATTATATTAAAGAGTAAAAATATAAATTAAAAACATGAAAATAGAACTCGAATCAATAGGAACAATCCATACAGAATTTAGCGAAATTGAAGGAATGCCAATTCAACCGACCGGAGCAAAAGGCATTAAAGGAAAAATAGTTATAAAAGACAAATACGTTGACGGTTTAAAAGATTTAGAAAACTTCTCACACATCAATATTATTTATTTGCTCCATAAAGTAGACGGATACCTGCTTGAAGTAAAACCATTCATGGACAACGACACACATGGAGTTTTTGCAACAAGATCACCAAAAAGGCCTAATCGCATAGGTTCATCCGTTGTAAAAGTAGATAAGATAGAGGGAAATACTGTATATGTATCAAATATTGATGTATTAAATGAAACACCACTTTTAGATATAAAGCCTTATGTGCCCCAATTATATGAAGATACAATTGACGAATTAAAAATAGGCTGGTTTGAAACTAATCACAATAAGGCAAAATCACAAAAATCAGATGATAGGTTTAAATAGGAAGTTTAAAAAAACTTCCCTAAAATTCTTTTTTTATTCCAATTCATTGATTGCAGCGACTATTAATTGAATTGTAGATTCTATATCATCCATACTGCAAACACTTACTGGAGTATGTATATATCT
>CACYVR010000149.1 GCA_902777885.1 uncultured Methanobrevibacter sp. | reverse complement strand
ATATATTTCCAGCCTTCCCGTCCACATATTGAATATGCTTAAAAGTTTTAATGGAAGTTCAAGTGTCGGAGCAATCGTAGAAATCTCTAATCCTACATTACCCTGAATGGACATTGTATAGAATAGTCCTGAAAATGGTTCATAACCATATAGGCACAATAATGCCCATGTGGCTAAAATACATAACATATAAAGGGTTATATAGTTTCCACTTTGAGCCACCGCCTTATCGGACAGTTTTTGGCCTGAGATTTGAAGTGGAACAACCCTGCCTTCGGAAGAATGTGATAACACGCATTAGCTTAAGTGCACCTACCGTAGATCCGCTGGAACCGCCAATTGTCATTAATGTCATTAAAGCTATAAGTACAAATGTTGGCCATGTTCCCATCACTGAAGCGGGCTGTACGCTTGCTCCTGTTGTTGTTATGGCAGATACAACGGTAAATAACAACTCGATTGGCACTATATATGATGCCAGGTATAGGATAATTGTGGATGCTGCAATTAATGTAATCATTACTTTAAATTGCAGGTCCTGAATCAGTGACTTTCCACGAGTTTTTATGACTTTATAGTGGACCAAAAAGCTTGTCGCCCCTAAAATCATCAGTACAATTGTAATGAAGTAAATAACGTCATTTTGATAAAATCCCATATTTGCATTTTTAATCCCCATACCTCCTGTTGAAATTGTGCTGAAGGTATTACAAATCGAGTCAAAAAGAGGCATTCCCGCAAGCAGATATAGAATTATTCCCGCAGCGGTATAAATCAGATAAATTGTGATGGTTTTTTTAAGTGTGGCTTTGGTGGATGGTTTAATACGTTCTTCACGTGCTTCGGATTGGTATAATTTTGCAGATGTGGTTCCGGGCTTTGTCAATATTGCTATAATTAAAACAACAACTCCGAGTCCGCCAACCCATTGCTGAAGAGACCTAAAAAACAGCACGCTTTTAGGCAGGACTTCCACATCACCATAAATGGTTATTCCGCTGCCCGTAAGTGCAGACATGCTTTCAAACATGCCGTCCACTATGTGAATTTCGGTAACGAAATACAGTACAAGTCCGCAGATAATGCATGCCCATAACCATGACAGTGAGGATATAATCATACCGTGTTTGAGACGCATTTTATGTTTGGAATATTTATTGAGGCTTTTAACACACAAGATGCCAATAAAAATAGATATTAGTCCTGGTATAAGAAAACAAATTGCATTGAATTCGAGATATAATAAATCGACAATAATTGGAATCAAACACATTATTCCAATCCCAATCATTAGCATACCAGAATTTCTGGCTATTATTAATATGTCTGTCTTATTGATATACCTCATGAAAATATGCCTTCTAAGTATTAATAACAATTTAATTTTGTATAAATAAATATATAAATTTTTAAGTTAAAAACTAATAATTAACTAAATATGGCATGTTGATATTATGGATAAAAAAACAATAATATTTTTTGCACTTAGTATAGTGATATTGCTTGTAATGTTATATTTTGTTGGTATTGATGAGGTTTTAAATGCTTTAAAAGATGCTAATTTAGCATTAATTGCTTTAGCTATTGGATTGCAATTTGTTTCATTTTTCCTTTATTCTTTAAGATGGAAAATATTAAATGATATTGCTAACTTGGAATGTGATATTCCAAAACTTTTTCCGATTGTATTGGTCGGCCTTGCAGTTAATAATATTACTCCATCAGGCCGTGGAGGAGGAGAACCGGTAAGGGCATATATCTTATCTCGTGAAAAGGATTATCCTATGGAAGAAACTTTTGCCTCTGTTGTTGCAGACAGGGCACTGGACACTTTTCCATTTGTTGTTTTAGCAGTTCTGACAATTATTGGAATGACAATATCCTTTGATTTTTCTCCAGGACTGCTTGCATTAATGGTTGGTGCCGTAATAGCTATTGTAATAATTTTAATTCTATTAATTTACATGTGCGTCAGCCCTAGCTTTGGTATGAGGGTTGACGGATGGATTATAGGTCTTGTCAGGCGATTTTACAAAAAGAATTCCCAAGAACTCGAAGATAAAATTCATAATGTAATAAAAGGTTTTCAGGATACCATGAACATGGTTATCCATAATAGGAAAGTGATGTACTATGCCTTGCCGTTATCCTTTATAATTTGGGTATTTGAAATTTTAAGGGTATACGCTGTATTTTTAGCCTTTGGAGCTTCCGTCAGTCCGGTTGTCATTGGTGAAGTCTTCATTTTAGCTTCACTTGCAGGAATGATTCCTCTTCTTCCGGGAGGTCTCGGTGCAGTTGATGGTATAATGATAGTATTTTATTCTGCTGCAGGTATATCTGCCTCTATTTCAGCAGCTGCAACTGTCATTGAAAGATTAATTTCATTTTGGATGCCTACAATTCTTGGTATGGTAATTTTACCTTATTATGGATCATCTGTCTTGGATAAAATCTCACTTGGTTCAGATTCAAAAGAAATATCTGATGAAAGTGAAGATGAATAAATAGAAAACTTTATTTTATTTTATTTTAAATATTTTAGTATAGCAAAAAATTAATTTTTTGTACTATATAATTTGGTGAAATTATGGAAATTAATGGTGTAGAAATTAAAAATACTTACGCAGAAGGTTTCGGAATTAAAGTAACAAGAATTTTAGTTACTGCAGCAACAGCAGAATTAGCAAAAATCGCAGCAACTGAAGCAACAGGTTACGGAACTTCTGTTATTGGATGTCCTGCAGAAGCAGGTATCGACTGTTATGTACCAGCTAGTGAAACTCCTGACGGAAGACCAGGTTATGTTATCATGATTTGTCATGCTTCTAAAAAAGCACTTGACCATGAATTGATGGAAAGAATAGGTATGTGTATTTTAACTGCTCCAACTGCAGCAGCATTCAACTGCATTGAATCAGAAGATGTCTTAAAAACAGGTTTCAAATTATCATACTTCGGTGACGGATTCCAAAAAGAATTGGAAATTGATGGAAGAAAAGTACACTCCATTCCAATCATGTCCGGTGACTTTTTAGTAGAATCTGAATTTGGTTTTAAAGATGGTGTAGCTGGAGGAAACTTCTTTATCTTAGCAAAAGACCAAATGACTGGTGTAAAAGCAGCTCAATTAGCAGTTGAAGCTATTTCTCAAATTGAAGGCGTAATCACTCCATTCCCTGGAGGTATGGTTGCATCAGGTTCTAAAGTAGGATCCAATGCATACGCATTCTTACCTGCATCCACCAACGAAAAAATGTGTGTAACTTTAAAAGGCGAAGTTGATTCTGACATCAGAGAAGATGCTGACGGTGTATTTGAAATCGTTATTGATGGAATTGATGAAGAAACCGTTAAAGCAGCTATGAAAGCTGGTATTGTAGCAGCTTGTGCTGTTGATGGTGTTCTTGAAATTTCCGCAGGTAACTTCGACGGTAACTTAGGTTCTGCAATCATGAACTTGCACGACTTATTCTAGAGAGTTTTACTCTCTATTCATTTCTTTTTTTGTTATTTTTGCTATTTCCTTATCGGTTAGGTTTTTTCCTAAAACTCTTTCTTGTTTTTCCAATTCCTTAATTATTTTATTTAATGTATCTCTATCTGGTCCTGAGATTAAATGGGAGTGGATGTTATTTACGCTTCCATATAAATTTTTCAATGAATCCATGGCTTCTTTATTTTCTTTTAAATAGTTTTGATAACGTTTGCCGTCTGCCATATTCATTGTTTTTATTTCACGGCTTAGTGGGGTTTCAATTCCTGGAATATGGTAATCAATATTTTCAAGTGTACAATTGTTTTTGCTGATTATTTCAAATTCATTAAAAATTTCTTCAGGTGTGTGCTGAACGGTAATTCTTAAAAGATGGGGTTTTGCAGATTCCAAATATAAATCTTTTCCTCCTATTATCTCTGG
>CACYVR010000148.1 GCA_902777885.1 uncultured Methanobrevibacter sp. | reverse complement strand
TGTTCATTCAATACTGGAATAAAATAATCCAATCCATAAATCCATGCAAAAATAATACACTGAATAGCAATCAGGAGCAAAATACCGAATTCATTAACGAAAGAATCAATGATTCTCACCAAATAACTACTAATTCCTGTTGTTAACAATAATGAAACAAAAACAATAAAGGCGCTACTATTCTGCCAATAGGACCCATTATGTTAAATATCATAGGAAAAACAATAAATATCAGTCCCGTACCTTCAGCGACTAGCTCAACCATGGGAGTTCCTGCAGTATGCGACATGTATCCCAAAATTGAAAATACACCAAATGCAGTACATATTTCAAATAAGGAGTTTGATGCGACAACAATTAAAACGTTATCTGTCAAACGTGAGTTTTTAGGCAAATAACTTGCATAAGTAATCGCAATTGCCTGACCCATACTTAGCAAGCCAGATGTTAACATCAAGCAATTTTGACCAGTCAGGCGTCAACAGAGTATTGATACCGATTCCAGCACCAGGCAAGGTCAATGCATAAATTATAATAAATCCCATTATAATAAATAATGTGGGAATAAGAACCTTTGAAAATTTACCTATTCCCTTATCAACGTCCCTGCTAGTAATAAACCACAATACAACCCATAATAATCCTACACAAAGAGTTGTTGGGATAAGAAAAGTGGTCATTGAATTCAAATTATGGCTTCCGCCAACAACGTTAGTGAAAAATGAACCTGCATCATTTCCCCAAGCGAAATTAAAACTGGAAAATAGGTATAATAAATCCCAGCCCAGTATCACCATATAATAGATAACCACTATAAAAACAAAAGTGACAAGCATCCATGCAATGAATTCATATTTTGGATTGATTTTTTTCAAAATATTGGAAAACGAGTCCTTAAAAGAAAAACCAACTGCATATTCCAAAAATAAAAATGGAATACCCATGATGGCTATTGCAATTAAGTAAGGGATGAAAAATGACCCTCCGCCATTGGAATAAAGCACATAACTGAATCTCCAAATGTTACCCAATCCTACGGCAGCACCGATCATTGCAAAAATAAATGATATAGATGAATCCCATTGCATTTCTTTATTCATATATTGTAATATGATTATTAACATTTATATAAGTGACCAAATGTTGTTAGAAGAATAGAAATTATTATCATTATCATAGTAAAAGTATCACTCAAAATTTTTGCGGATTGTATTGAAAAAGTCTTTTGCTTCGCCAGACAAATTAATTTCATTAATATTTTTATTACATTTTAATTTTTTAGAAAAATAAGCCTGCGCAAAAAATCTACTTATGAATGTCACATCTGAAAAATCTATAGTAATATCATCCATTGGACACTGTTTAATTACATCAAATAGTTCATAAGCTGCAAAATTGGATTCTAATGAATGGTTAATTAAATCTTTAATGATAATTGTTTTCAAAATATCATCTACTATATTTATATGGATTCTTCCCAAATTGAAAAATAGAGTCATGAAAATTTTGAATTTCACGTTTGTTCAACCTTAATGAGATTAAAGTTCCATTAAATTTATTACTATTATCTAAAATTGAATATTTATATTTTTCCTTATTAATAATATCTAAACATCCATTATTTGAAATAATCAAAATCTGACCACCATTTCTTTCAACAACAAGTTTTAAAGTTGACCATAATCCATTACCTCTCTCATAACCATCATCAGATATTGTGGAATTATTACTGATTGCCATTTCAATAGCATGACAGTCATCTTCAAAAAATTTTCCAGACATGCGAAATCGGCCAGGAATAGATAAGCCATCATCCATGATACAAATATCTAAAACATTATTCGAATATTCTTAGCATATGCATATCACTGAGTAGCAAATTTTTTATCAAAAGGCACGTATAGTATTACCTCATTAGATTAAAAAAATAAACTCATATGAATAATAATAATAAAAATGTAAAAATCAATACTTTTATCTATAAATCAAGAATGCTCTAACTTCTATATGTTAGGGACGAATTACACAAAAGAGGATTTGTTTTAAAATGCTCTCTGATTAACTTTAAATATCCGCAATACCAAAATAATAAATGGCAATAACAAAAGTTTAATTAAAACTTTTTTTCAACGATAACCAAGTTTTAAAAAAGAAAAACCATTAACTATTGTAAAAAAAATGCCAGAACCGTTGGGACGACGGTGCAGTAAAAATCTTCCAGAAAAACTATAATTTTTTGGTTTGCGAATCCCCTTCTTCTACAAGATGGGGAGGTTCAAAAAATTCGGAATATAAGGTAATAGTGATGAAAGTTTTTGACAAATTCATTCTTGGAGATACTGAGAGTATTGATTGGTGTTTTGAAAACACTCATTTTAACCGGAGATTATCAGATAATGGCATTAAAAGAGAATTTATTGTTGATACAGTAATGTATGAAGAGCCATTGAGATATGAAAAAAGTGGAAATGAGGAATATGAAGTAATCTATGAAGCGCCGGCAAATAAGGATTATAAAGAGCTCAAATTAATCTTTGCTTGTCATGGAAACACCATTGACCTTGTTACAATAATGCCCAATTTTCAAACAGCCACTAATCGTCAAAAGAAAAAATACCAATCAGACAAACGAAAAAGTTTAGATAAAAAATACAACAAAGCGATGGCTAAAAGAAAGTGGTAACATGGATTTGGAAAGTCAGATATATGTAAGAAAATCATGCAGGAAGTATTTGGACGATGAAATAGATATGACGCCAATTAAAGAATTCATACCAAAAGCAAAAGTGTTGAATTCTGATATTGACTATTCCTACAAAATTTTAACCAAAGATGAACTTTCCATAAGAACCAGATGGAAAGCACCATATTATTTAGCATTATACTCCGAGAAAAAAGAAAACTATGGTGTTAATTTGGGTTTCATCTTTCAGCAGCTTAGCCTATACATGCAGAGCATCGGTATTGGAAGTTGCTGGGTTGGAATGGCCAATGTAAAACAAAAAGATCCTAATTTTGTAATAACAATAGCTTTTGGAAAATCCGATGATTTAACAAGAGACCTATCCAAATTTAAAAGAAGAAGCTTATCTGAAATATCTGATATGGAAGATGAGAGATTAATTCCTGCACAACTTGCACCATCTGCCGTTAACTCACAGCCATGGTATTTTAAACATACAGATGATGGATTTGATGTTTTTAAAGCAAAACATAATATCGTTAAACAGAAGATAATCGGCAAGTGGAATGATATTGATATGGGAATAGCCCTATCACATTTATACATTTCAAATCCAGATGCTTTTGAATTCGAATTTAAAAATAAAGCAGACATTAAAGGACATACTTATTTTGGAAGTGTGAAAATTTAAAACAAAGGATTATTTATCCTTTGTCAAATTGAAAGTCACTACACCTGTTCCGTTTTCGGTAATGTTCAACTGGTCACATTTCGGACTCAACTCATTTAAAAGAACCTTGCCGTCTTCAGGTGACATCAAGTATGGCAAATATCCAATAAGATTGACCGGATAAACTGTTAATACACCAGTATCATTAACCAGATCTATTTGAACCATATAATCCCTTAATGTTGACTCAGTACCCAAATCAAACATGAAGTTACCCAAACTATAGCAGATTGGCTTTCCATTATACATTTCGATTCCCTGAGGCACGTGAGGATGGGCTCCGATAACGGCATCCGCACCATAATCAATCAGCTCATGAGATATTTTTTCCTGGTCAGCATTTGGAGACATTGAGTATTCATTTCCATAATGCATATAAACAAGAATAAAGTCAGATCCGTTTGCCCTGGCATCTGATATTCGTTTTTGAGCATCGGCAGAATTGTATGCAGAATATCCTGGTGAAGATCCGTTTGCATAAGGCAATACTTCATAACTGTATTCGGCAAAATTGTTTGAATCCATATAATTTAAAACTGTGATGTTTCTGCCGTTAACGTTGGTTGATACTGCCTTATGAGCATCACTTTCATTTTCCCCTGCACCTAATGTGGGAATGCCTGCACCATTGAGATATTTAATGGTATCGCGCATTCCATCAATGCCATAATCACATACATGGTGGCACATCACCTTTTACCGCATTTTCAGAGTTTGTTGCAGCATTTTCAAAGTTGATTAAAAGCAAATCCACATTAGAGGTTACGTTAGAAACGCCTGCAAATGGAGATGTGTCTGTGCTTAACACACCTGCCATATTACGTGCAAACATCACATCTCCAACAACAGCCATTGAAGCATTTCCTTTTGGCTGATTTATTGAAATCTTACCGTTGCCTGACATAAATGTTGATGCTGCAGCAACTGCAATCAAAATAACTAAAACTATTACAAGTGCAATTACCAGTTCAATCAAACGCATAGCCTACTCCTCAGCGGCAACTTCATCTTCACTGAAGAGCTGATTCAACATCCATTCTGCATCATATTCCATGATATCATCATAGCCCTGACCCATACCCAGGAACATGATCGGTTTTTTAATTACATAACCTATGGATAGTGAGGCTCCACCCTTACTGTCTGCATCGGCTTTAGTTAGAATTACGCCGTCAATGTCAATAGCTTCATTGAATTTCACAGCCTGCTGGGTTGCATCATTACCCGTTAGTGCATCTCCAACGAATATTACTAAATCAGGATTTGAAACCCTTTTGATTTTTTTCATTTCATCCATAAGGTTTGTATTGGTCTGCATTCTTCCAGCAGTATCAATCAATACCAATTCTTTTCCTTGAGCTCTTGCATGTTCAACAGCATCATATGCAACTGCTGCAGGATCAGAACCCTTCTGGTGCTTTATGATTTTTACCCCAACATTGTCTGCATGATGAGTAACCTGTTCAATAGCCCCTGCACGGAATGTGTCTGAAGCGGCAATGACCGGAGTGTAACCT
This sequence comes from uncultured Methanobrevibacter sp., assembly GCA_902777885.1. Taxonomy (GTDB): domain Archaea; phylum Methanobacteriota; class Methanobacteria; order Methanobacteriales; family Methanobacteriaceae; genus Methanocatella. Next base: position 419 of record CACYVR010000148.1, on the reverse strand, counting down.
TTTTTCAAGTAATAATTGGCTAATTTACCTATGGTAGTTGTTTTTCCAGTTCCATTAATACCGACAAACATCACTACCAACGGCTCTCCCTGAGCCTTTTTTTCCTCAATCATTTCAGTCATGGATTTGCCCGGAATATCAATGATGTCTGCAACTGCATTTCTTAAAGCGTCATAGGTATATTCTGTAATATCGCTGCTTCTTTTAATTTTACGGCCGACAAGATCTTCTTTTACAGAGCCAACAACTTCAGTTGCCACTTCCATTGCCACATCCCCTTCTAAAAGACCCATTTCCAATTCCCATAATGTGTCTTCCACATGTTTTTCAGAAATAGTCTTTTCACGAACAAATGAGAATAATCCTCCTTTTCCTTCTGAAGAATCATCTTTTTCTTCCTTATTTTTGTTTCTAGACCA
>CACYVR010000147.1 GCA_902777885.1 uncultured Methanobrevibacter sp. | reverse complement strand
TAATCATTAAATTCACTCTCCTTAATTCTTGGATCAATTAGGTAATAAGAGATATCAGCAAGTAGATTTCCAACAAATACAAATACTGCACTGAATACTACAATTCCTAAAAACAGAGGAACATCATTCTGAAGACCTGCAGCTACAGCCGTTTGACCGATTCCCGGATATGAAAATACCTGTTCTACCAAAACAGCTCCTCCAAACAATTCACTGAATGATAAAAATTGTAATGTTATCGCAGGCAACAATATATTTCTTATTCCATGATTTTTTACTAAATCCCAACCTTTTTCACCTCTTGATTTAGCGAATAATACATAATCAGAGGATAGAACTTGAATCAATTCGTTACGGGTATACATGGCAATCGGCGCCAAACCAACCAAACTCAATGTTAAAGTAGGAAGAACAAGTCTAGATGCCCATTCCATAAATGTTGCATCAGTACTTTTAACTCCAATAGGAACACCGAATCCAATCGGGAACAATCCTAAATAAACAGCAAAAATCATTAAAATAAGCATACCTACCCAAAATGAAGGTGCAGACTGAATTGCATAACAGTAAACCTTAACCGCTTTGTCAATCCATGAACCTTTATTTTTACCGGCTACAACTCCTAATAAAAATCCCAATACTCCGCTTAACAACCATGAAATCGCCATCAATACAATTGATGCTAAAAATTTATCAATGATGACATCCATCACCGGCATACGATAAATTAAGGAAGTTCCAAGATTTCCTTGAGCCAAATCAATTAGCCAGTGATAAATTTTTGTAGTTAATGGAACATTAGTGCCAAAATATTGATGTAAAATTTGTCTTTGTGCTTCTGATACTGCAGCTCCCTTTAAATAAGCATTAACCGGATCAATAGGGGATAAATCTAATAATACGAAACTGAATATTGCAACAGCAATCATCAAAATTATGAAACGTATTAACTTGTAACTAAAAAATTTAATTAATTTTTGTTTATTCAATGAAAATAACCCCCTTAAATTTTAAAAAAAAATAAAAAAAAGGAAAAAATGTTTAAGCTGTGGAATTGGTTCTAGTCCAATCACAGATATTAATTAAAACATCGTTTCCTAAACCATCAGGTTGTTCACCAATATCAATTCCATTTTTAATGAAATAGTTGTAGTCGTAGTTTACGAGCCATGCGAATGGAGCGTCACCAGCAGGACCCCAACCTCCACCATTAACAAGAGCGGATTCAGACCATAATTTGTCTGCAGCATTGAAATCATTTGAATGCATTGCGTCTTCCATCAATTTATCGGAATCTGTGTTGTTATATAAACCAGGGTTCATATAGAATTCATCAGCATCTTTGCTGTGGTATTGCTGATAGATGGATTTATATGGATCAGGAGAGGTTTGTTGCATTAATGCAGCTGAGCTGTACATGTTTGCATAGATGGTATCCCAATCAGCACCTTTAAGATTTACTTCAATTCCAATTTCTTTTGCTTGTTCGGCAAATACTGTGGATAGAGATTGTCTGTCAAGATAATCTGGTGGATAGTATAAATCAAATGATGCTTTTACTCCATCTTTTTCAACAATACCATCACCATCAGTATCTTTCCATCCGCCTTCTTTCAAGATACGTTTTGCATCATCAATGTTTCCGTCTTTAACTTTTGAAGCATTATTTGCGTAATCTCTTGTGTCGACGCTTGTGTATTCAGGAGTTGCATGTCCTGCAAATACTTCATCACACATTTTTTGACGGTCCACACCGACATTTAATGCTTGTCTGATTGCTTTATCAGCAGTTACATTGTTACCAATTTTCCAACCGCTTTCATTAGTTACGTTACCGGTGTCATTAAGATAAGGGAAGGATACTCCTTGTGCCCTACCTGCAGATTTTTCAACAAATTGATATCCGTCAACGGTTTGGTTTAATGCAGAAGTTGCCACTGGCACTACATCTACTTGACCTGATTTGGCGAGTTCCAACCAGGTTGATTCTTCAGGGAATAATAAGGTAATTTGGGTAAAGAATGGTTTGTCACCGTAGTAGTTATCATTAACTTTGAAAATAGCTTGTTGACCTTTATCCCAATGGTCCAATACATAAGGTCCGGTACCAATAGGGTTTTCACCATAAGTGTTGTTGTCATACTCTTCAGGAACAATACCAACATATCTTAAATCATAGATAAATGTTGATCTAGGTTCAACCAAAGTAAATTCAACACAAGTATCATTTTTAGCAGTTACTTTCTCAAGATTTGTTAAATCCAAATCAGTTTCAGTTTTTTTTGCAGTGTTGAATGTAGTTTCTACATCTTTTGCATTGAAAGTTGAATTGTCTGAGAATTTAACATCATTTCTTAAATTTACAGTCCATGTTTTTCCATCTCCACTGATAGAATAACCAGTAGCTAAATCTGGAACTATTTCTCCATTCTTATCTGTCTTAAATAAACAACTTTGTACTAAAGGATTATAATTTTGGTGCCCACATCCCCAACCGGTAAGCGGATCAAAACCAGATTTCGGTTCTTTAATGTTACTGTGTGCTGCAACTGTCAAATGTGTCGGGTCATTATCAGTTGACCCGCCCATTAATGCAAATGCAGCGACAGCAATAACAATAATTGCTGCAACAGCACCAATAATCATCATTGTCTTTTTTTCCATAATTTTCACCATATAAAAATTCTATATTAAAACAATAGTAATACTTTTCAATCAATAAATGCTCAATAAGTAATACTTTAATAAATTATTTTAATATTAGTAATATATATGATAGATTTATATAAAAACATATTTATTACTTTTAAGTTTTATTTGAAAAATTATAAAAAATATAAAAAAAGTAATACCAAATGAACTAGAAGAACAAAATAATATTACTGAATTGCATAAATAAAAAAATTAAGAATGCAAAAAATAGATAAATGACGGTATAAAATCATACTAAAAGTATTACTTAAATACATTTAAATATGATTATGGTAAAATATTTGTCCATGAATTTATCCTCAAAACTTAAAAAATATTTAAAGAAAAAAGGTGCAAGCGAAGTGGGCTTTGCAGACATCACCAACTTTACGCCAAAGCCAGGATTAAATTCAGGTGTTATTTTTTATATCACTTATCCCAAAGAAATAATCAGAAATATGCAGAATGCACCAACACACGAATATCTTGAGGAATTGATTAGTTTAAATACACGATTGGACGCACTTGGGATGGAATGTGAAGAATTCCTAATAGATACAGGATATGATGCATATGCCCAAACAAAAAAGAGATTGGGAACCGATTTTGGTGAGTTCAATTCCTTTGAATTGCCCCACAAAACAATAGCTACTCGTGCAGGACTCGGCTGGATTGGAAAGTCCGCATTATTTACAACATTGAAATTTGGATCAGCATTAAGAATGTCTTCAGTTTTAACAAATGCTCCTTTAGATTTTGGAAAACCCATCCTCAAATCAAAATGCGGAAAATGCGAATTATGCAAGGATGCATGTCATGGAGGAGCAATAAGCGGCAAGGAATGGAATTACAAAATGAAAAGAAATGAATTTTATGATGATCGATGGGAAAAGCAGATACAGTATGCGGAAAATGTATTTTCGCATGCCCACATACACAAAGATACATTAAACGATTATAGTTTTACGGCATATCTGAAATCATGTGCCTGAGGATTGATTTCCAATTCCTGAATTTGCTTATCCATATGGACTGTCAGCAATTCATCATTGGAATCCAGGGAAACAACAAAACCCATTTTTGTCCAAAATTCCAAAGCCCCTGGAAGATTTTTATGAGTATGCAAATATATATTATCGTATTCTGCATCATTTGCAAAATTTTCAGCAATATAAAACATCTTTGATGCCAGACCACAACGTCTGCATCTCTCATCAACAAACAGTCTCCATATGCTGGAGGTAGTATCCATTGAATAAAGATGTCTGAATTCGGGAAAATCCTTATCATATGATCTTATACCAATTGTTGCAATAATCTCGCCAGTTTCTAAATATGCAACAAAGAAATTATTCCTTTCGGGATTAATATAGTATTCATCCAATCTTACAATGTCCTGATGCCATTCGGGAACATAGTCATATCCAAATTCCTTTTTTATCATCTTAAATAAAAATGTCTGAACATCCTCAATTTGTTTAGAATCATTGCTCAATTCTTTAATTATCACATTCATGGACAACACCAAAGATTATAAGTATTACAAAAAATGCTAAATTTATGTAATTAGTAATACTTTTTAGTAATTTTTGAATAACTTTAATATTGATAAAGTATAAATTAGTATATAAAATTTGTCATTTGAAATCCAAAAGGTGGTTTAATGGAAAAATTATTAGATGTAGAAAATGTTTCAATTTCATTTATTCAATATACCAAAGGATT
>CACYVR010000146.1 GCA_902777885.1 uncultured Methanobrevibacter sp. | reverse complement strand
TTTTTCGTTAATTTTTTTAATCAAATCCATGTCTCTTAAAACCAAATCTGATTTTGTAATGCATGTAAATCCATGGCCATATTTGTAAATTAATTTTAAAGCATTCCTTGTATATTCGATTCTTTTTTCAAGGGGCATATATGGATCTGCCATGGAACCAGTACCAATCATGACTTTTTGGCGTTTATTTTTAAGTGATTTTCTCAATAACTCCAGGCCATTTTCCTTTACTTCAATATCTTCAAATTCATGATTCATCTGATAAATTGTGCTTCTGGAATCACAATAAATGCAGCCGTGGGTACATCCACGGTAAAGATTCATTCCGTTTTTTGGTGATAGGATTGTTTTGACTTGGGTGTAGTGCATAATTATCAAAAAAATAAGTAAAATGAGTTTAATAAAACTCATTCATTCTTTCAAATGCGTCATCAAAACTAGGCATATTTGTTTGACAACCTTGATGCTCAATAATAAATGATGAAACTGCAGATGCAAATTTAGCAGATTCTTCTAAGGATTCTCCATTTAAGAATCTTGATAAAAATCCTGCTCTGTAAGAATCTCCTGCGCCGGTAGGGTCAACTACATCAACATCAATAGCATCAATTTTAATTTTATCTTCGCTGGAATAAATTTCACTTCCATTGGCTCCACAAGTTTTAACAATTATTTTAGGACCCAATTCTCTTAAACCAGTCAAATCAGTTTCCAATGAATCCAAAATTCTTTCAATTTCATGATGATTTCCAAAAAGAATGGTCGTATTTTCAATCACGTCTTTTAACTTTTTGGTATCATACATTCCAAGGTCTTGACCAGGATCAAATGAAACAAGTAAATCTTCATTTTTAGCTTCTTCAGAGCATTTCCAATTGAATTCTGGATCACCGGTTGCTAGGTGTACTGCTTGAGCATCTTTAATAGCACGTGCCGGAACTTTACTTTCAGCAAATTCTTTTGCAGCACCCCAATAGAAATAACTGATTTGGTCTGAGTTATCATCAGTTAAAACAAATGCTGTAGGAGTTTTTTCTCCAGGAACAACAATTAATGATTCTGTATCAATTCCTAGAATTTCCATGTGTTCAAAGTATTCGGTTTTTTTAAAATCTCCACCAACTGCTGAAACTAAAGCGGTTTTTAATCCAAGATTAGCCCCAACACATGCAACATTAGCTGCTGCTCCACCATTGAAAGTTTTCATATCTGTTATTGGGGATGAAAAATTCGCTTTTGGAAATGAGGGTACTCTAATAATGTAATCATGAGCTGCATGACCAATTGCAAGTAAATCTGTACTTTTTACCATAATATCGCCTTTTTTATATTTATTTTCAGTATTATTTAATAATTTGCAAAATATTCATATTGATATGAATGAAATTTCACAACTTAAAGATGAGGTGTAATATACATTTTGTTTTTGGACTATAAATAATGTTGGTGAGAGCGCTTGAAGACTATTAATCCATGGGAATAAAACCTTGTTTTTCAATGTCTTTTTGAGCTTTAGTTAATAAATAATTAATAAAATCATCTGTTTTTGTGTCATCATCATTAACTTTAACTAAACTAATTACATGACGTGTGTCAAATTTTAATATGTCATTTCCATTAAAATAACTGGCATTTAAGAAACTATGTAAATTTTTGGAATTTTTAACTAGTTTAAAAGCATCAAATTGAGAATTAACTTTATATTTTATATTGTACTTTAAGTCATAATGTTCTAGGCTGTTCCATGCAAGTCTTTGAGCCGATCCGTCTACTTTTACAAAGTTCAGGTTATCTAAATCTTTAATGCTTGTAATTTCCTCTGCATCCGGACTTGAAATTAAAACAAGATGGTCATAAGCTATTGGGATAAAGTTTATATCTCTTTCATAAGCAATTAACGGGTCATCCAAAGTTAATAAATCAACAACTCCTCTTCTGGCCAATTTAAAAGCATCTTCGTCGTTGCTGCTATAAACATTAATATTAAATGGCAAATCAATACTTTCCAAAAGGCTGGAGCTGATGTGCCCTCCGGCAATATTGATATTATTGGGTTCGGCAATTTGAATTAGATATTTTCTATATTCTTCTAAAAGTCTAACACCATTATCGGTAAGAATACTTCCATTTCCTTTCTTTTCAGTTAATTTAATGCCTAATTTTTTTTCAGCTTTAAGTATTCTTCTATTAAATACAGTATGTGAGACATTCAATTCTTTTGCAGATTTTCTCTGAGAATGGGTTCTGTTTAATGATTCTAAACTTTGATATAATTTATAACCATAAATTTCACCATTTATCTCTAAGCTAATTAACCCTTTACTTTCAAGTTTCATTAATTATATATTGAAGTATGTTCATATATTTAATCTACTGTCTTTAGGAATGATATGATGGAATTAATGAAAAGCTCAATTAAAGCTATTATAGGAAATATTGTTAGTGCTGAGGAATTTTTGGACGAAGATTCCATAGAGGAATTTGAAAATATTATTATAGAATCAAAAAATGTCTTTGTTACCGGTGCTGGAAGATCAGGACTTGCTGCAAAAGCTTTTGCAATGAGATTAATGCATTTGGGTGTAAGCGCATATGTGGTTGGAGAAACTATTTCTCCTGCTATTCGTGAAGATGATTGTATTATAGCTATTTCCGGATCTGGTGAAACCAACACTATTGTATCTGCTGCAACTATTGCTAAAAAAAGAGGTTCTAAGGTTTTAGCAGTTACTTCATATCCCGAATCAACTTTAGGTCAATTGGCAGATTCTTGTCTTTTAGTTAAAGGAAGAACCAAACAGGAAGTTGATGATGAGAATTATATGAAACGTCAAATTTACGGTAATTACACTTCTTTAACTCCTTTAGGAACAGCTTTTGAGTTAACTACACTCGTATTTTTGGATGCAATAGTGTCCGAATTAATGGAGAAGATGCATCAAACCGAAAGTGACTTAAAAGCAAGACATACCGTATTAGAGTAATTCAATCAAAAATTACTCTATTTTGATTATTATAGACATTACACCTTTCACCGCGTAAAAATCCGACTAATGTAACATTGCCTTTTTTGGCTATATTGTATCCTGAATTTGCAGGGGCGGCATTTGACGCCAAAATAGGAACACCAACACGGGTCATTTTAATAACCATATCTGCAGGCATCCTGCCACTATAGATTACATAGGAATTTGACAAATCGAAATTATGTAAAAGACCATAACCGATTACCTTATCAACTGCAACATGTCTGCTCACATCTTCTTTTACAACAAATTGGCCGTTATAGACGATTCCTGCAACGTGAGTTCCGCCGGTAGCCTGCCAAATTTCAGCATTGTCTTTAAGTTCTTCGATTCTGTCAATTAATTCATGGACAGATACCTGAAAATCTGACTTAACTTCCTTCACGCTTTTAATTTTGCTTCTCCATCCTCCAGCTGAATCAGAACATAAAACCGTTTCATTTGTTTTAAGCAATGTATCGTCAATTTCTGCATAAATATGATTTCCTTCAATCTTAATCTCTTTTATAGCATCCATTGAATCTACCATATTCTCATTAAACATATATCCGACAGCAAATTCTTCAAGTGAATCTTCAATTGCTGATAGGCTACGGCTGATGTCTCGGTTAATGGTTAATGTGATTGTCTCATCCTGAACAACATTTTCTGTTACTTCTTTAGCTTCATTGTTTTTATATGATATTGCTTCGATTTTCTCAATTTTCATCTT
>CACYVR010000145.1 GCA_902777885.1 uncultured Methanobrevibacter sp. | reverse complement strand
ACATTGGAGAAGAAACAGCCTTAAATTATAAGGGGGATTTATCATGGAAAGAGTTTACACAATTCCACTTAGAAATGTAAAAAATGTTAAAAGGACTATAAGAGCTCCTAGAGCTATTAGGGAAGTTAAAAATTTCTTAACCAAACACATGAAAGCTGAAGAAGTAAAACTTGATGAATCTATCAATCATGTAATTTGGGCAAGGGGTATTCAAAAAATACCTTCTAAAATTACTGTAAAAGCAGTTAAAGATGAAGATGGTGTTGTAGAAGCTACTTTAGCAGAATAGCTATTGTACCTTTTTCAAATACTTAACAAGTGAGGTGACAATATGTTGAAAAGAATCGATATTGTAGGAAATCCAAATATTGGAGTTTTCATTCAAGCAACTGATGACTTTGTCATTGTTCCTTATAATTTAATCGATGAGAAAGTTAACTTGGTTGAGGAAATATTGGAAGTGCCTGCTGTTAGATCTTCTGTTTCCGGAAGTAGCCTTATTGGATCTTTATCTGTAGCCAATTCAAAAGGTATTGTTGTTTCCCCACATGTTTTAGATAGAGAAGTTGAGCAGTTCAAAGAATTGGGTCTTGAAGTGGCAGCTATTCCAGGCAATTATTCTGCTGTGGGAAATATTGTCGCAGCAAATGACACTGGTGCTATTGTAAGCCCTTTTTTATCTGAAGATGCTATTAATACAATCGAATCCACTTTGGACGTTAATGTTGAAGCAACCTCAATGGTTGGAAGCGACATTATCGGATCATTGATATCCGTAACCAATAAGGGATTTTTAATTAGCAGCACTGCTGTTGAAAGTGAAGTTGACTTTTCTCGTAAAGTATTTGGTGTTGAAGGAGATATTGGTACTGTTGGAAGAGGTATCTCTTTAGTTGGGGCATGTTCTATTGCTAACTCAAAGGGAGCAATTGTTGCAAAAGACAGTACTGGTCCTGAAATGGCTAGAGTTGAAGAAGCATTAGGCTTTTTAGATGATTTATAAATATCTGAGGGATTAATATGATAACTAAAATTTACAGAGTTAAAGGTACTTTTGTAATGGGTGATGAGTTTCATAAATTTGTAAAAGAATATAAAGCTACAAGTGAAGCTGATATTGAAGAAAAAATTTATGAACGTTTCGGAAGCAAACACGGTATTAACAGAAATCAAATTAAAATTTCTGAAATCACTGAAATTGCTCCTGAAGATGTCGTAGACCCAATTGTAAAAGAGATTTTATAAGACACTTTGCGAGGTGTTATTATGGAAGATCAGCAAAAATTAAACGAACTCATTAATGAAATTAATGCATATAACCAACAGGCAGAATTGATTCGCCAGCAGATTGAATTAATTCAAGCTTCAATTGGTGAAGTCGATGCATTATCCAACACTTTAGATGATTTAAAAGGTGAAAAGTCTGTTGAGGCTTTTGTTCCTGTAGGTGCTGGTTCTTTCATTAAAGGGGAACTTAAAGACACTGATGAAATTATTATAAGTATTGGTGCAGGTTACGCTATTAAAAAAGATGCTGAAGGCGCAAAAGTTATTATTGCTGGGCAGAAAAAAGATTTGGAAGATAGTTTAGACAAAATGTTGGCTAATTTACAGCAAGTTACTGATATTGTAGCTAATCTTCAAGGTCAGGCTCAGCAAATCCAGGCTGCAGCTCAAGGCGGCATAACCGGATACTAATTACTTATATCTCTTTTTCTTTTTTTTTCAATTTCATTTTTTTAGTAATATATTTTTATCACTTATGACATATCACTAAATAGAGGTGTTTAAAATTAAAATTTATTCAAGATTTTTTATTTTTCTTGTTTTGATTATGTTCATTTCAAGTCTTTCAATGGTTTCGGCAAGTGATTTGAATGAAACTGTTGCGGATGAAATTCAACAAAGCAATACGATTGAAGTAAAGCAATATGCTGATGAGTCACCTGTTGGTGATGTAGAAACAAACAGCGATGATGATTTAATTAATTTAAGTGAATGTAGTTCGATAGTTCTTCATGTAAATGATAATGAGGGCGTTTTATCAGTCAGACGTGATGCAACTAATGCTGTAGATATAATTATTGAAAACGGCTACTGGGGAGATATCGAATACCAGAAACAGTATAAAAATCCTGACGGTTATTTTGCCCATGCTATCGTAACGTCCAACGGATGGCTTATAGGAAATGGCGGGGTTACTGACGGCAGTACTTTCAGACAGATTGAAAGCATTGCATCAGAAATGGTTGTAAATAATGTAATTTCAGATGCCTATCTTTCAAGAATCTACAATATCATGTCCCAGTATTCTTTAGGTCATTTCGTTATCAAATCCGGTGACGGAACATACGGAGTTGTATTTAATAATATATATCATACGGGAAAATTGAATCCCGGACAGTTTGTTGTTTGTCCAAATGTCTATTCCATGTCACAGAAAGGAACTTATGATGCCGGTTTAAGCCCTGTTGATGCTGCAATTAAGCTGGGTTATACAGATTCTTATGGTGTTAACCGAAGAAATCTCATGACTTATCATTGGAAGCTCACCACCTCACCGAACGGACTTTCTTACAGTGTGGATTCTTATGCATCAAATGACAATGGTGCAGGCTGCGGCAGGTCAACCGCTTCACTTTCAGATAGCATTTACTATTACAATAATTTTATTTCCAGATATTCCCTTCCTGTAACTCCAAATAAGGTGGGTTTGGGAACACATATATTTGAAAAGTCAGCTTTAGAGATTTTCAAATTGCTCACTCCAATCAGTGCGGCACTTGTCGGTGAAAATATCGAACTTAAATATCAGGTGAATTATATTTCACACACAAGTCCTTTCGTTCAGTTTGCAATTCCTGCAGGTTTTGAATTCAACACTGCAAGCATATCTAAAGGAACATACAATTATTATTCTGATTCTCGTGTAGTGTTCTGGAATTTAGATGACTGTGATGCTAATAATTACATTACGCTTTCACTTAAGGCAGTTACTCCGGGAAATTATGAACTGGTATATTCCCTAAACAATAATTTTGTCAACAGTATAAAGTTAGGCATCAATGAGTATGGTGCTTTAATTTCAGCAGCTAACGTGAATAAATACTGCAGAGGACCTGAAAAATTGAATATATATTTAAAAGACATCAAAAATAATCCGATTGCAGGTGAAAAGATAGCTATTAATATCAACGGCATTGATTATCAAAGAACCACTAATGAAAACGGTTTGGCTTCAATTGCCATTAACTTAAATCCCGGCGATTATACTGTAACTGCAAAATACAATGGCCGTTTTGGAGCAAATTCCACTTCTGCCGATGTCCATATTTCATCTACAGTGTCAGGTAATGATATTGTAAAGATGTATAGGAACGGCACCCAGTATTACGCCAAATTCACAGACACCTCAGGAAATCCTTTAGTTAACGGGGATATTTCATTCAATATTAATGGTGTATTTTACAATAGAAAAACTGACGGATCCGGTCAGGCTAAACTGAATATTAATTTGAATCCGGACACATATATTATCACGGCCATTAACGGGCTCAATAATGAACAGCACAGCAATACCGTTGAAGTGCTGCCTATACTTGTTGAAGGCCATGATTTAACCAAGTATTATAGAAACGATTCAGTATATTCAATTAGGGTATTGGTATATTCAATTAGGGTATTGGATGATGTGGGCAATCCTTTAGCTAATGCCGATGTCACATTTAATATTAATGGGGTATTTTATACAAGAACAAGTAATCAAACAGGTTATGCCAACCTTAATTTAAGACTGGAACCTGATAAATATATTGTGACTGCTGAATATAATACATTCAAATGTTCAAATTTCGTGACTATTCTTCCGGTCTTGTTTGCAGAAGACACTGTCAGTTACACCAATGAAAGCAATTTCAGCGCTAAATTAATTGACGGACAGGGTAATCCTTATCCTGGTCAAATCATTGATTTTAACATTAATGGGGTCAGATACACTAATGTAACTGATAGTGATGGAATTGCCAATTTGTTTGTTAATCTGGCCGATGGAGAATATATTGTCACATCAACTTACGATGAATACAGTATAAGCAATAAGATTACAATTAGAAATGAAGGTTAGGAGGTTTTATTATTAAAAAGATTTTTTTCTTTTCTTTAATTTTAATATCGTTTTTAAGCA
>CACYVR010000144.1 GCA_902777885.1 uncultured Methanobrevibacter sp. | reverse complement strand
TTTCTCCTAAAATAATTAAGTAAAAATAATATTATTAATTATATCATTTATTGTTTATAAAAATATTCAATTATTCAATGTATTATAATAATAACCTTTTTGATTTAATAGTTCTTCATGAGTTCCCTGCTCAATAATCCTGCCCTTATCAATTACAATAATATTATCTGCATTTTTAATGGTCGATAACCTATGGGCAATAATAAAACTAGTTCTGTTTTCCATTAGCTTATCCATAGCTTCTTGAATTAACTTTTCAGTTCTTGTATCCACCGAAGATGTTGCCTCATCCAAAATAAGAATTTCCTTATTTGCCAAAATTGTTCTGGCTATTGTCAATAACTGCTTTTGTCCGTGTGAAATATTATCCGAATCCTCATTCAGTACGGTTTCATAACCATCCGGAAGCTGTCTTATAAAATCATCTGCACGAACCCGTTTGGCTGCATCAATAACCTCATCATCTGTTGCATTTAGATTACCATACCGGATATTATTGGCGATTGTATCGCTGAAAAGCCATGAATCCTGAAGTACCATTCCCATTAGAGACCTGACAGAATGCTTATCATATTTACTGGTATTGACTCCATCAATTTTAATCTCACCGGAATCAACATCATAAAATTTCATCAGCAATTTGACAATAGTAGTTTTTCCAGCACCTGTTTCACCGATAATAGCTATCTTATCTCCTTTTTTAACTTTAAATGAAAGATTCTTGATTACATTTTCTCCTTCCCCATAATCAAAGCAAACATTTTCAAAACTTATCTCCTCTTTTAAATCTGAAATTATAACTTTTGAAGGATTTTCCTCATTATCTATTTCTAAAAATTCAAAAATACGTTCGCTTGCTGCCATTGCTGTTTGAACCAGATTCATAACTCTTGTAATTTGCTGAATAGGCTGTGTGAAGTTTTTGATATATTGGAAAAATGCCAAGATATCTCCAACGGCAATCACCTTTTGTATTACAAAGATTGCTCCCAGAACTGCTATTGCCACATAAGCCAAATTTGAAATGAAATTCATTAACGGACCATTGAAGCTTGAAAAGAACTGCGATTTCCACTCATGCTTAAACCAATTTTCATTATCATATTCAAACTGTTCCATTTCAATGTTTTCCTGGTTGAATGTCCTTATAATATCATGACCTACAAAAGTTTCTTCAATCTGAGCATTTAAAGATCCCTTAAAAGCCAATTGTTTTAAAAAGTAAACCTGAGAATATTTAGTAATAAGAGCAATTAGAATAAACGCTATTGGAATCAATACCAATGCAGCAAGAGTCATCCATACATTGATGTAGAGCATCATAATTACAACACCTACAATAGTGATTACTGCAGTCATCAATTGAATGAATGATTGGGTAATTCCGGTTTGGAGTGAATCCACATCATTGGTAATTCTTGATAAGATATCTCCTCTTTTATTTTCATCAACATTATCCATAGATAATTGGGTGATTTTATCCATTATCCTATTTCTTAAGTTAAAACTGATATTTGTCGAAATATCAATTAAAAACCATGACTGAAGGTATGAGAATACGGAACTGACAACATACAATACTGCAACAACACCAAGTAAAAAAAACAATGTATTTAAATCAATTGTACCAGTATGACTGTTCATTGCATTAATGCCATCGAATATGATTGTAGCTGCCATTCCAATTAAAAATGGGGTTATAATGTTGAATACTGTTGATATCAGTGCACAAATAAATGTAATAAACAGTTTCAACTTATAATCTTTTAATAAAAATAAAATATTTTTAATGGCTTTTTTATTATTAACCGCCTTTTCAGGAGGTTTTCTTTTTATTGGAGGCATAGCGAATCCTCCATTTGTGATGATGCAATTTCTGAATATACATCACAGCGATTGATTAAATCCTCATGACTTCCCTTATCAATAATCTCACCATTATCCAGAACAATAATCTCATCGGCATCTTTTATTGTTGAAATCCTTTGCGATACGAATAGAATTGATGAATTTTCAGCCACCCTAACCAGATTATCTTTAATTATTGCCTCCGTATTCATATCCAATGCTGAAAAACAATCATCAAAGAGATAAAAATTATGAGAGCCAATAATTGCTCTTGCTATCGACAGACGCTGCTTTTGACCGCCTGAAAAATTGGATCCTCCTTGTGAAACTTCATCATTAATGTCTTCTACAAAATCAACTTGAGCTAATTTTAAAGCATTTTCTATTTCCTCATCACTGGCATCCCTTTTTCCAATATGCATGTTTGACTTTACGGTTCCATGAAATAGAATAGCTTCCTGAGGAGTGAAACTTATTTTATCCCTTAAAGTTTTCAGATTAAAACTTTTAATATTCTCATTATCAATTAAAATCTCACCGTCGGTTGCATCTTGAAGTCTCGGAATCAGATTCAAAATAGTAGATTTTCCGCTTCCGGTTCCTCCGATAATAGCTGTGGTTTTACCAGGAAGCAATTTAAAGCTAATGTCTTTTAAAGTTTCTCTTTCACTACCAGGATATGAATAAGAAACATTTTTAAATTCAATAATTGGATTATCCGTTATTGAAGTCATTTCGCCATCAGTAATTGACAGTTCCATATTCAATACTTCAGCCACACGTCTTGCGGATACCAAAAATCTTGGAAGTATAATCATGATGCCCCCAAGCATAATAAAGGAAAAGACCACCTGGGTGGAATATTGGATAAATGCGATGATGTCCCCAGTTAAAATATTGCCTGCAATTGCATCATAAGCCCCAAAATATAATATTAGAACTATCATCAGATTTAAAAATAAAGTCATAGTAGGCATTAAAAGAAAAACAGTCCTAAAAACATATAAATCAACATCCAAAAATTCCTTATTGACTATAGCGAACTTCTTTTTCTCATAGTCCTGTCTTACAAAAGCTTTGATAACAGGTATTCCAATCAAAATTTCTCTTGCAGTCTTATTCATTTTATCAATGATTTCCTGCGTTATTTTAAAATAAGGAAGAACTCTTATAGTAATCAGAATCAACAATACCAAAACAACTATAAACGTAACTAAAATAATCCAGGAAAGATTTCCGCCAATCTCAAATGCCTTAATAATACTACCGACACCCAATATTGGAGCAAAAAATAACATCATGAGCATCATTGTTAAAACATTCTGCAATTGATTGATATCATTCGTGGAACGTGTAATTAATGATGATCTTGAAATCTTATTCAATTCATGGTTGGAAAACTTTAATACCTTACTATAAACTACTTTTCTTAAATCCTTTGCATATCCTGATGAAACCCTGCTTGAAAAATAGGATATGGCAATGGTTGCAAAAACTGATATTGCCACCATCATCATCATTAAAAATCCCACATCTGTAATATAGTTTATATCTGCATTTTGAATACCTATATCAACTATATTGGCAGTATAAGACGGTAAAGCCAAATCACAGTAAGCCTGAACAATTAAAAGGAGAAAGATAATTAATACATGCGGAATCTTATTTTTGAAAACATTAATTAAATTTTTCATTATAATAAAAAATATATTCAATCAAATAATGGAATTAATATGGTTTTATGTTGCAATTTTTTTAGCTATAAGCGATATATTACACACCCAATTAATGTGGAAAGTCTTCAATAATTTTTATATTATATTGGGAGGTTTAATCTATCATTCCGTAGACTATTCACCATGGAAAACATGGGTAGCTCATGAGTTAATGGAAGCTTTATTTCACTTTGTCATATTGTCCATAGTATTCCTATCACCAACAATAGGTATTATTGCAGCCTCAGTTCATTTTATAATTGATGTAAGCCACACAGTTCTGATTGGCCATATGGGCGAGATAGAACATAGGGCATTGCATTTTATAATCGAATCATTTGTTTTCATTTTAATATATGGATTATAAATAAAATATATGGAGTATACTTAAATGCCAGTTATAACATTTAAATATCAAGATTTAAAAGATTTAGGAATAGATATGGAAAAAGATGAATTGATAGACACATTACCAATGATGTCAAGCGATATTGAGGACTTTGATGATGAAGAAATTAAAGTTGAGTTCTTCCCTAATCGTCCAGATAATTTATCAGTAGAGGGAGTAGCTAGATCTTTTAAAGGATTTATTGGCCAGGAAATTGGTATTCCACAGTATGAAATAACCTCTTCCGGTGAAAGTGTAACAGTTGATGACGATGTGGCTGGAATTAGACCATATATTGCTTTTGCAAAAATCGATGATGTTGATTTTTCAGGAGACAAACTCAAATACATTATGGATTTCCAGGAAAACCTGCATTGGGTTATTGGAAGAGACAGAAAAAAAGTTGCTATTGGTATTCACAATGCAGATGTTGTAAAAGCTCCTTATAAATACATTGCAACTCCAAAAAAAGAAAATTCATTCGTTCCTCTTGAAAAAGATACTCCAATGACTCCTGAAGAAATCCTGACTGAACATGACAAAGGTAAAGATTATGCTCATTTAATTGAAAACTTTGATAAATACCCATTAATTTTAGATTGTGACGGTAATATCCTGTCAATGCCACCAATCATCAACGGTGAATTGACCAAAATAAAAGAAGATACTAAAAATATCATTGTTGATGTTACCGGAACCGATGAACGTGCAGTAAATCAGGCATTGAATATCATCTGCTGTTCATTTGCTGAAGTCGGAGGAAAAATAAAAACAATGGAAGTTAAATACTCAGATAAAACCGTTGTCAGCCCTGACTTAACTCCTCAAGAAATAAACGTTCATGTTGACACTGCAAATGAATTGATTGGTGGAATCAGCTTAAATGCAGAAGACATTAAGGAATTATTATTTAAAGCTCGTTTTGATGCTGAAATTCTAAACGATAATGAATTGAAAGTATATGTTCCGGCATACAGGGTCGATATCTTACACGAAGTTGATGTCGTTGAAAATATTGCTGTTCAATATAGAATCAACTCCATTGAAGCAGAATTACCAGATATTAATACCGTAGCATATGAAAATGATTGGTTTAAAGCAGAAAGTACCATTCGTGAAGTTATGGTCGGTTTAGGTTTCCAGGAAGTAATGAGTTTGATGCTTACCAACGAAGAATCACATTACGAATTCATGAACCAGGAAGAAAAGGAACATGTTCAGGTTGCAAGACCAATTACAATTGACAGAACCATGATTCGTACCAGTCTCATTAACAGCTTAATGGAATTTTTAGAAGACAATAAGCATGAGGATTTACCTCAAAAAATATTCGAAATTGGTGATGTATTATATATTGACGAAACAACCGAAAATAAAGTTAGACCTTCCAAAAAACTAGCAGGATTAATATGCCATTCAACTGCCAACTTTACTGAAATCAAATCTGTTGTAACCAGCGTTGTTTCCAATTTAGGATATTCAATGGAAATATCCGACAGCGAAAATCCAACATTCATATATGGAAGAGCTGCTGATTTGGTTGGTGAAGCAGATACTGGCAGTATTGAAGGTTTCTTCGGCGAAATATCACCTGAAGTAATTACAAACTTTACATTAGAATATCCGGTTATTGCTTTTGAGATTGAATTCATTAATAAATGAATTCCTAAATCCCTACTTTTTCTTTTTAATATTGAGCAGATATTTTTCTGAAAATATCAACCTAAAATTATATAAATTTCTCATTTTAAAACTATTAACAGAATAATTAATGAATAATTGAAATTATGATAATATAACATTATTTCTTTTGATTTCAATTATGCTTAGGAAAAGTTTTCTGGAGCGTAAACTATGAAAAAAACAAAAATTATATGCACTATAGGTCCAGCATCCAATTCTGTTGAGGTTATGAGCAAAATGGTTGATAACGGCATGGATTGTGCACGTATAAATCTCAGCCATGCTACACAGGAAGACATATTGAAAACGATAGAAGTTGTTCAAGAAGTGCGCGAATTATGCAATGTCCCTGTAGCTATCATGTATGATACCAAGGGACCGGAATTTAGAACATTGGAATTTAAAGACGGAGGAGTAACTCTTCAAAAGGGCGATACTATCAAGATGAGTAAGAGTTGCACAGAAGGTAACGAAAAAGAATTTGGAGTAAATCACAGCAATGCAATTGACTTAATAAATGTAGGAAACAAAGTGCTTATAGACAATGCCTTGCTTGAATTGGAAGTCATCGACAAGAAAAAAGATTTTGTTGTACTGAAGGCTTTGGACAATGGAAAAATCGAGAATCATAAAACCATCAATGTTCCAGAAGTCAATTTGAAATTAGATTTTATGAGTGATGTAGATAGAAAAGATATCATTTTTGCAGCACAGCATGCATGCGACTATTTGGCTTTATCCTTTGTAAATAGAAAAGAAGACGTGATTGAAGCCCGCAAAATAATTGAAGAAGCTGGAGGCGACTCCTGTATCATTTCAAAAATTGAAAGTAATGTGGGCATTGAAAATATAGGCGAAATAATCGATGTATCGGATGGAATTATGGTAGCTCGAGGAGATTTAGGGGTGGAAGTTCCATTGGAAAAGTTGCCAGCACTTCAAAAGAGCATTATCACAAAATGCCGCCAAAAGGGCAAGTTTGCGATTGTTGCTACCGAAATGTTAGCTTCCATGTATGAAAATCCAAGACCATCAAGAGCAGAGGTTTCAGACGTTGCCAATGCCGTACTTGATGGAAC
>CACYVR010000143.1 GCA_902777885.1 uncultured Methanobrevibacter sp. | reverse complement strand
TCCCAATAGCAGTAGCATCTGCCAGGATCAAACAGAATTGAACACATAACAGACATAATAAATAATTATGAAGTACGCTAAAAAAATATAGACGAGTAAATACACAAAACATTGATAATATCAATATTTCACCACATCTACAAAACCAACATCATACTCGAAAAAACTCAAGTACTCATAAAATGTATCGCTACATGCGGAATGCAACCATCATAGTCATGATTGTGTGATACAATTAAACTTAGGTCATCGCCATAATACACATAGCACATCTAATAGACAGAGTTATTTAATTAACAAATTCAATTAAAACATATTGCAAAAATAAATATTTCAAAAAAATTCCAATTTTAAAACTGTAATATTAATAAAAAAATGAATATGAGCATGAAATATATGTTTTATGAAATAATTTTAATATAAATTATAAAATTTTATGAAAAAAATAAATGAACCCTCTCATAAAATAACCGAATGAAAAAAATAGTTTATTCTTAAAATAAGATATTATAAAAAGAAAATATAAAAAAATAATCACCTAAAAATAACTAGTATATAAACTTAACTATTTTGTATGTGATTTTTTAATGACAGATATAATTCGTGTCAAACTTCTATGCATTTTAATAGAATATTGTTCAACCAGTTCAAATCCGACTTCATCAATCATAGGATTTAAATCCACATAATGAGGACTTGCCATACACAGATATGCATCTTCAGCCATATTATCATAGATTGCATGAAAAAACTCTTTAAAAATATCATCCCCATCAATATCTCCAGTTGAAGTGGATATTCCATAAGGGGGGTCAGTAACTACACTAGCTACCTTTTCATACATCTTAAGTTCACGAACATCTAAATGGAAAGTCCTATAATCTTTTATGCCACAGTAATCCAAATTGATTGCAGATCCGTTTTTCATTTTCCAGTTTACATCTGAACCTACAACCTTACAACCAATCAATCCTGCTTCTATTAAAATTCCACCAGTTCCACAAAATGGATCCAATAGCAATTGACCTGCTTTAACACGAGATAAATTCACCATGCATCTGGCCAATTTAGGACTCATTGACCCTGGATAGAAAAATGGTCTTTTATGAGGTTTTATATCCTCAAAATGTTTTTTATCCAAATGATACTTTTCTATTGCAATATATATTATGTCTTTAAAAGCAACCAATCTCACAAGAGATTTCGGATTCTTTAACCTAACTTTAATGTTATTGCATTTTTCTAAAATCAATGCCCCAGCATTTCTTTCAAACGCAACAGTATCAATATCAGAATTAAATCTTTTGACTCTTACAGCAAAATTTTCATCAATATAATCCTGCCAATCGAGAGATAAAATATCTTCATCAAAATCTGAGACATTTGAAGTTTTTAATATTTGGTGAACTTCATGAGTATAACCTAAACGCCTCGTTAATATCTGATAATATTCATCAATGTTTTCTTCAGATATTCCGCTTACTATGACTAATCCTTCAGTTATTACATTAAGTGTGGCTTCCATTTCTTCACATTCAATAACTGCTTTAAGCTCACATTGAGGCAATTTGGGATGTTCCTGAGATTGTATACATAAAAGTTCCATTTTTTTACACCTTGATTTAAGACATTATTTTTTAAACTTATCAAAATGTCTTTTTATTACTTTTTCACTAGATTCATCCACATTTTTTTCAGGCTTGGAATCTTTAGCGTCGAAATCATCATATTGATACTCTCTTTGAGTATTGCCATAATAGCCATCATCGTGATACTCTCTTTGGCTGTTGTCATAGTTGTTATCATTATGATATTGACCAGAACTGTTGTCATAGCGGTTATTATCCTTATAGGAATACTCTTCACGCCTCTGATTATTATAAGAATCATTTTCATATTCATTTGTCATTGCACGATTAATATTCTGTTCCAGACTTTCATCATATGGCTCATACTCATATTTTGGTCTTTGAACATTATTAGATTCCAAATCTTCAGGATAATATTCATATTGCCTGCGCTGATATTGTTCCTCCTGATGGATTGGGGTGATGACCACATCGTCATAATAATCATCAGTGCGATGATTCTGATTTGGAGGAGGATAATACTCCTGATTGGAATCATTATAATAATTTTGCGGATTTGGTCTTCGATAATCTTCTTGAGGATTCCTGTAATAATCTGGTCTAGGATCTTGGTAACTTCTACCCCTAGACATGTTGGAAAAAATTATTTCCTCAACTTCAGACGGGTTTGAAACATTTTCAATAGATATCTGATTATTGTCATAAGCACTGAAAACACTTATAGAGCCAACATTGAACAACTTAGAAAAAATACTTTGAGAAGTATTGATATCCTGAATTGTAGCATATGGCATATAATTTTTGCGATTTAAAAACACACCGGATTTGACAATGATTTTAGAATCCGTCAATATATACTCCTTAGAATACCATCCTATAATTTGCCAGATGATAAATAAAATAATCACTAATATAACTACAAAAACAGCAATTGCAGTATATCTAGTTAAAGGCAATTTAATTTGAGATATTAAATACACCTGCATTTTACCTATAAACTGAATAATATACCCAGATATAGACAAAACAAAGATTAATAAGACAATACCTATAATAGCTTTCTTACAGCCAAAAATTAAATTAGGTTTAGTCTTATAAATAACTCTCTCATTGGATTGATTATCTTTTTTTCCAAACATAATAATAATATAAGAATTTAATTTTTAATAAAGTTTTACAAAAATAGTATTGAAAATAAGCCTCAGCTCGCCCATCATTCATCACTAATCAGAGCTCATAGGGTTCATCATAGGCTTATTTAA
Organism: uncultured Methanobrevibacter sp.; assembly: GCA_902777885.1. GTDB lineage: Archaea > Methanobacteriota > Methanobacteria > Methanobacteriales > Methanobacteriaceae > Methanocatella. The sequence continues at coordinate 3,121 of CACYVR010000143.1, read as the reverse complement.
CAAATGAAATTTAACCAAACATCACGCCGGCTTCTTTTTTGAATTCTTCATCATGTTCAGAGTCAACAACCTTATTGACTGCATCCATAAAGTCAGCGACAGTTACTTTATCACGTTTTTCACGGATAGCGAACATACCAGCTTCAGTACATACTGCTTTTAAATCTGCACCAGACAAACCGTCAGTCAAGTCACATAAGAAATCAATGTCTGCCTCTTCATCCAGCGCCATTCTTTTGGTGTGAATTTTGAGAATCTCTTTTCTGCCATCTTCATTAGGAAGCGGAACTTCAATGAATCTGTCGAAACGACCAGGTCTTAAAAGAGCAGGATCTAAAATATCCGGTCTATTGGTTGCTCCAATAATACCAATATCTCCTCTTGATTCAAAACCATCTAATTCAGCCAACAATTGCATTAAAGTCCTTTGAACTTCTCTGTCTCCACTGGTTGAACTTTTAAGTCTTTTGGCTGCAACAGCATCAAGCTCATCAATGAAAATAATGGCAGGAGCTTTTTCTTTAGCCAATTCAAATACTTCACGTACGAGTCTTGCACCTTCCCCAATATATTTTTTGACAAATTCTGAAGCAACAATCTTTATAAATGTAGCATTTGTCTCATTAGCTACTGCTTTTGCAAGCAATGTCTTACCGGTTCCAGGAGGACCATATAATAAAATTCCCTTAGGTGGATCTATACCAATTTTTTCAAATAATTCTGGTTCTTTTAAAGGCAATTCAACAGTTTCTTTAACTTCAACTATTTGATCTTCCAAACCACCTATTTGGTCATAGGTAACATCAGGTTTTGTTTCGATTTCCATTCCTGAGGTACTAATAATTTTTCATCTAAGAATTTTGAGTAATTAACAAGAAAACTAGGGCCAGTACTACTTTTAACTGTCATCCTATTTTCATCTAAAACTTCAGTAATAGTAGCTAAAACTAAAGGGGGAGATCTAAACCTTTCAACTTCGGAACGTAGGGATTTAACTTCTCTTTCTAATCTGATTTTTTCATTTTCAATTAGAACTTTATCTTTTTCTAATTTCCTAACTTTCCACATTAAGTTACTTTTAGCTTTGGATTTTTCTTCACGAACAGAGGACATCTCATCTTCCAAAGATTCAATTTTTTCAATTAACTCCTCTTTTGAAGAATTTTCCAAATCATCAAAATCATTCATGTGAATCATCTCCATAAAAATTTCTACAACTAAGTACTTTTAATAACATTTAGTAATTTTAAATATTTAAAGTTATTTATTTTAATCGAATGAAACAAATATTTATTATTAAAGTTATATAAAAAATTACATAATAAACTTAAAAACTGATTAATATGGAATGCGAAATTTGTGGTAAACCCGTAAGTGAAACAAATCCTACAAGAGCAAAAATTGAAGGATCAGTTGTGGTTGTATGTAAGGAATGTGCAAAACTTGGAACTATACAAAAAACACCTCCAAAACCAAAATTCCAGAAAAATAAAAAAGAAAAAAGTAATGTGCAGCCAAAAAGAAATTACAGAAATGACGAACCTACAGAAGAATTGATTGAAAATTATAATACTGCTGTAAGAAATGCGAGAGAATCTAAAAACTGGTCTCGAGAAGATTTAGGTAGGAAAATAAATGAAAGAGTTTCTGTTATTAACCGGATTGAATCTGGAAAAATGACACCAGACAACAAACTAACGAAAAAATTAGAAAAAGCTTTGAATATAACATTATTTGAAGATGTTAATGATGTTGATTTAAATCAATATTTAAACAATACATCTGGTGAAAGAACACTTGGGAACATAATGAAAATTAAAAGGAAATAGCTATTCCAAATAGCTATTTAATTTATTATTTTTAATATATCTTTTTTCGCCCTTAACTGAATAATCAATTTTACCTGCATTAAGGGCTCTACATGACTTATAACCATCCATATCATGAGCAATTGTTAATTTTTCCTTCAATTCATCATAACCCTTATATTCTGAGCTGACAACAACAATATGTGCAGGAGGATGGATCTGTTTAATTTTTATAATACTTATAGTAGTATCCTCTTCAACAAAAAATGCAGTTGCAACATTGGAATTGGTTTTAAGTTTTGATTTTAAAATTTGTTCAACCAAAGAATCAGCAAATTCTGCACTAATAACTTTTGGTTTTGTTGATAAAGTTAAACTACCGTGCCTTTCAATATCTGAAATAGCACTCAATAACTTTGTTTTATTCTCGCCTCTAATTAAAATTAATGCCATAATATCACCCATTAAAAAAAAAGAAAAGGTGAAATTCACCTATTTTGGAACGATTTTAACAACCTGCTTCTGAATATTACAAGCAAAATCAATACTATACCTACCGCAGTCTGAATACTGCCCAAAATATTCAGAATATTTGCATCAACAGGTAAATCCCATGACGGCGATGACCTGTCTCCTGGAAGTGCAGTATAATAAACTCCAACAGCTTTGGAATCCGGTTTTACATTAATATCCTTAGGTTCAATATGATCAACACCCATTAACAGACCATTGTTAATACCTTTATTAATAGATCCTGCAATAGCTGATTGGTCATAACCATATTTGTTAACAGAAGCTTGAACTATCTCTTTTGTAGTTGAAGAAATACCTGCTTTACCACTACCATAAACGGAAACACTAACAGAATTCTTACCGACAGTGAGTGTATTACCTAAAGCTTCATATGCATAAACAATTTTTAAATCATGCCCACATACCGGACATTTATCATAATTTTCAGCAGAAGGATAACCTACACCCCAACCACAATCATCACAAACTTTCGAATACGGATCATCCATTGGGAAACCTGTAGAATTCATCTGATTAGGAGTAAACATGTCCGAAGTAGATAAACCTGAAACAAGATTTAATCCACCCCCACCATATCTTTCACCAGAATCACGAGCAACTTCACCCATGGCTTCAGAAAGAATAGTAGTAGCAGGATATCCATCCCTAATCATTTTACCAATATTCATAGCTGTCTCTTTACGAACACTATCTGCAGTACCATACATTGGGTTTCCATTTGTATTTCTCAAGTGAATAATAGCTCCTTTTTGACCAACAGGCAAAGTAGCTACACCACT
>CACYVR010000142.1 GCA_902777885.1 uncultured Methanobrevibacter sp. | reverse complement strand
AGTAACCTTTGAAATCAATGGCGGAAGATACAACAGAACCAGTGATGAAAACGGAACCGCAAGAATGACAATTAACCTGGAACCGGGCAACTACACAATAAAAACAACATTCAACGGCACAGCAGTTGAAAACACAATTACAGTATTACCTACATTAATAGCCGACAATTTAGTCAAATACTTCAGAAACGCATCACAGTTCTTCATTTCATTAATTGACGGTGCAGGTAATCCAGTAGCAGGCGTCAACATTACCATGAACATCAACGGCATTTTCTATAATAGAACAACAAATGAAAATGGTACGGCCAAACTAAACATTAATTTGGAGCCTGGTGAATACATCCTGACTGCTCTTGATCCTTTAACGGGACTTCAGATGTCATATAACATCACAGTCTTACCTGTATTACTGGCCAGCGATATGGAAATGCGCTTCCAGGACGGTTCAACATTTAACGCATTGGTCTTAAACGGTGAGGGAAATCCTCGGGCAAACGCTAAAGTAACATTCAACATAAACGGAGTGTTCTACACAAGATACACCAACTCTTCAGGAATAGCCAAGCTAAACATTAACCTGATGGCCGGTGAATACATCATAACCTCCGAATTCGATGGAATGAGAATTTCAAACACAATAACTATTAAGGATTAATTTACTTAATCCTTTTAATTCTTTTTTTAAACAATGCATATGATTAAAGAGAGATTAATCTTTTTTTCTAACCCATTAACTTATTTTATTTTTTTCTAACCCATTAACTTATTTTATATAATTAGTTTTATTAATTAAAAAACAATAAGATAAATATTAAATATATTTAATAAAAAAATATTTAATTAAAGGCTAATAATTTGGACTACAACATTTACCAAATTATTTTTCCCGTTTCAGTTAGCATTCTGATGAGTGATAAAAAAAATGTTGTTAATGTTGATGGCAATTGACTATGTTTTATGAAACTGCCATTGACAAAAAAATATTTTAGGTGTTTAAAATGGAATATGAAATTAGTGGAGGTTCTTTTCCTATTGTAATATGTACATTACAAAAGGGAGAAACAATGAAAAATGAAACTGGCGCAATGGCATTTATGACATCCGGCATGAATATGGAAACTAATACCGGAGGAGGTCTATTGAAAGGGCTTGGAAGAGCATTATCTGGAGATACATTATTTTTGAATTTCTTTACTGCAGAATCAGATGGGGAACAAGTTGGATTTTCAGCATGCACTCCCGGAAAAATCATTCCTATAAGATTGGATGGATCAAATTCTATTATTGGCCAGAAAAATGCATTTTTAGCAGCGGAAGAAAGTGTTGATGTTGACATATACTTTAAAAACAAACTTGGAACAGGAATATTTGGCGGTGAAGGTTTTATCCTTCAAAAATTTACTGGAAACGGCATGGTATTTTTAGAAGTTGATGGTGAAGTCATTGAAAGAGACTTAAAACCTGGAGAAGTATTATTAGTGGACCCCGGCCACATTGCTGCAATGGATGAAAGCATTGATTTTGACATCGAAAGAGTCAAAGGAGCTAAAAATATATTATTTGGAGAAGGACTGTACTTTTCAAAATTAACCGGACCAGGTAAAGTATGGATACAGACAATGCCAATATCCAAATTAGCTGAATCAATAATTCCATTCTTACCGGAAAGAACAGATTAATTAAAAAGAGTTTATTTTAAATAAACTTTTTTTTATACTATTTTTTAAAAACCAGACCCTCAAAAAAATTTTAATTAAAATGAATAAATATTCAATAGTTGAATCTCAAACAGGAATACCAACTTTAATTCTTATATATCAATTTTTACAGAAATATACTATGTGATAATTATGAAGATTTTGAATATTGTGATTGTCATGCTTGTTTTAATCATGTCAGTAGGAGCAGTCTGTGCAGCAGACGACACATCCGATGAGATTATAAGTGATGACGGTCAAGATACTTTGGAAATTACGCAAGATGAGATTTATGCAACAGGAGAAAGTTCACTCAGCAATTTGGCTGAGGAAATAGAAAATGCAGGTGCGACTTTGGATTTAACCAGGGACTATGCCTTCAACAATGCAACCGACAACAATACCGGAATCGCCATAACCAAGGACAATTTTGTCCTCAACGGTAACGGCCGCACGATTGACGGGAAAAACCAGTCAAGAATATTCAACATTACGGCAAACAACGTAACATTAAGCAATTTGATTTTAACCGGAGGTAATGCTGAAAAAGGTGGAGCAATCTATGCCACAGGGTCTTTAACATTAAACAATGTTACTTTCACTGACAACTACGCAACTAAAGAAGGCGGAGGCGTATGTCTTTACGGTAATGTAACTCTTAACTGTGATAAAACCGATTTCATTGACAATTATGCTGAAGCGGGTTCAGCAATATATGTTGAGAAAGGTAAACTTAATCTTTACAATGCTGATTTGAGTTCAAAAATTTTCAATAAGTATTCTCAAATTGCTGCTTTGAGGCATTCTGTAATTAATATAGAAAATGCTACCTTTGCTAACTCCAGCTCTTCTTATTCACCGGCAATATATGTTAGAAATACTAAAACTTCAATAATCAATTCCAAATTCTATAATTTGAGAGGTAATATTACTGCGGGTGCAATAGGCATCAGACTTGGCGGTGATATCTATATTAAAAACTGTGAATTCATAAATACCACTTCTTCTAAAAATGCGGGTGCCATTTATGCAGATATTGCTGGAGATGGGGAAGGAGGTTATATGATTATACTCGATTCAATATTTAAGGACACATATTCTGAGTTTGGTGGAGCATTGCTTCAATTAGGTAATGATTTATTCATAAACAATACAGAATTCATAAACGGCAATGCAAAATATAATGGGGGATCAGTTTATCTTTCATATGTAAACGCTACAGTTAATAACTGTACTTTTGAGTCAAACAGCATAGAATCAAACGACATTGGTTATCCTACTTATGGCGGTGCAATATTTTGTGATATTGGTACATTGAATATTACCGGCTCCAAATTTTTCAACAACAATGCAAGTGCAGGCAGTGCGGTTTATGCATATGACTCTTCATATGACATTAGAAATTCAGTATTTGAAAACAATACAAACCCAATTTACTCTGTTTTTGACAAACATGTCAATATAGCCAGAAACAACGTTATTGTTAATGACGATAACATCTCAACCAACAATACATATTATGTGACAATAATGGCCGGGGAAGGCGTGCCATTAACACTGCTTAACAACACCATTAATGTCAGTGCTCTTCCATCCAAGTTTGATTCACGTGATTGGGGTTGGGTTACACCGGTCAGGTATCAGGGATGGATGGGTGCCTGCTGGACATTCGGAATGACCGCTACATTGGAATCCGCATTATTAAAGGCTACAGGCATGAAAACTGATCTTTCAGAAAACAATATGCAGAATACCATGATGAAATATTCAATTTACGGTACCAGCTATATAAGTGAAGGCGGCTATAACTCTATTGCAGCAAGTTATTTATTAAGCTGGTTTGGAGCATTCGCACAGGATGTGGATACCTATGATGAAATGGGAAAAATTTCACCAGTAATCACTACAGGTAATGATATTCATATTCAGGATGTGGAATTCATATCCAATAAAATCCCGGAATGTACGGAAATAAAATTGGCAATTATGAAATATGGTTCTTTGGATGCGTCTTTCTATGGACAAGCTTCATATAATCAAGTAAGTCCTTATTTTAATCCCGAAACCAATGCGCAATATGTTGATAAAAATGAAAATATTAATCATGCAATTTCAGTTGTAGGTTGGGATGACAATTTCCCAAAAGAAAAATTCCTAATCACGCCTCCGGGTGACGGTGCATGGATTATTAAAAACAGTTGGGGCCCTGACTGGGGAGATAATGGGTATTTATATCTTTCATATTATGATAAGTCATTTTTAAAAGGTGTTGCCATGTCCGAGTACGGTACTGGAATAATAATTGAAAATACAATACCATATAATAAAAACTACCAATACGATACTGTATGGCTTGGTGATTTCTCATCAAGAAACAAAACCGTAAGTTTCATGAATATCTATGAATCATTGGACGATGATGCAATTGCGGCTGTGGGAACATACTTCAACCAGAGCGGTGTCAATTACACGCTTGAAATCTATGTAAATGACGTGTTGAAATTAACTCAGGAAGGAATATCTCCATATTTCGGTTACCATACCATCAAATTAAATGAATACATCCCAATTAAAGAGGGAGATGTTTTCAAAGTAATGATGACATCAAATGCTATGCCATATCTTCCATTAGATGATGCAAGGATGCATTACAGAGAAAATCATTCCTTTTTCTCATATGACGGACAGCCTTGGAATGACGGCTATATTATAGGCAAAATCCCTTGTTTAAAAGTGTACACTGTAGAACTGCCAATTTATACAGAAGATTTGGTTAAAATATATAAAAACGATTCCAAGTTTGAGGCATATATCGATGCAGCCAATGAAACAGTAATCTTTGAACTTAACGGTAAAAATTAT
>CACYVR010000141.1 GCA_902777885.1 uncultured Methanobrevibacter sp. | reverse complement strand
AAAGATAGTCCAATACATAATTTGGATGGAAGAATAAAACTAATATCTGCAATTTTGATTATAGTTGTTGCTGCTTTTTCAAACAACATATTCATACCCCTTGTTTTAGAAATTTTTCTGTTAATCGTTATTAAAATAGCAAAATTATCATATATTGACTCATTTAAAAGACTGGCATTATTACTTCCTTTCGGAGGAGCAATAATTATTTTTCAACCATTTATTCATCCGGGAAATGTTTTATGGTCATATTCCTGGATTACAGTAACAGATACTGGATTAAACTGGGCTATATTATTACTTACCCGAATGATTGTTTCATTAACATCAATTGTAATTTTATCTTCTACAAGCCCGATGCAACAAATTGTCGCTTCATTTAGAAGATTGAAAATGCCAAAAGATTTAGCAATGATTTTAAGTATTATGGTTAGATTCTTATTTGCAAAAATCCAGAAACTTCTATATACACTCCAAACTAACCCCATACAAATGGAGAGTAAAGCAAGTTGGTTATTCAATCGCCATGATGTTTGTAAAATCATATGAACAGGGAGAAAGAGTTTATAAAAGTATGATCAGTCGTGGATTTTCGGATAAATCCGATTTATATAATGAAAAAAATTCACTTGAAAAATCTGACTACATATACATTTTCACAATAATAGTATTAATTATTATTGCAGAGATTATTTTAATTAAATATTCAAATCATTTAGGATACTTTGGAAAGAACTTATCTATAAATTAATGAGGCTGAATTAAAATGAATGAAGTACATCTATCAATAAAAAATTTAAGTTACACATACCCTGACGGGACCCATGCACTGAAAAATGTGAATATGGAAATTTTAAAAGGACAGAAAGTTGCAATAATGGGACCGAATGGTGCTGGAAAATCAACATTATTTTCTCATTTTAATGGATTGACGGAACCCAAATCAGGATATCTTGAAATAGATGGAAAAAAAATGGAATATGATAAAAAAACCCTTTTGGAAATTAGGCAGAAAGTCGGAATCGTATTTCAAGATCCAAATGACCAATTATTTGCACCTACAGTAAAGGAAGATGTTGCATTTGGCCCGATGAATTTAGGATTAAGTTATGAAGAAGTGGAAAAACGTGTGGATGAAGCATTGACTCTGGTTGGAATGGAAAAATTTAAAGATAAAACACCGCACCATCTAAGTGGAGGTCAGCAAAAAAGAGTGGCCATTGCCGGAATAATAGCCATGAAACCTGAAATAATGATACTTGATGAACCCACTGCAGGTTTAGACCCGCAAGGCGTTGATAAGGTATTGGATATTTTAAATAATTTAAATAAAGAGGGAATGACTATTGTAATATCATCCCACGATATAGAAATGGTAAACGGCTTTGCTGAAAAAATCTTTGTTTTAAATGAAGGAGAAATTCTTGCAAGCGGAGATAAAAATGAAATATTTTCCAATAAAGAATTATTGAAAGAAGCCCACCTAAAAGCTCCAATAACTACTGAAATTTTATATCAGCTAAAAGAAAAAGGATTCGATGTTGATACAACAAAAATAAATATAAATGAAGTTGTCGACGAAATAATAAAAATGAAAAAAAGTTAATTTGTTGATTTTCTCTTTTTAAATCTATCTTTAAGTTTTTTGATGAATTCGAACTCCTCATCAAGTTCGGGATGATTTCCAAAACCACAGTTTGGACAGTGCACCTGATTGCAGTTATCGTGTTTTCCGCAACTTACACACCCGCGATTTTCTATACTGTTTTCATCAAATTCAAAACCGCACATTCTACATTTCATAGAAAACACCGCTGATAAAAATAGTTAAAAAAAATAAATGAAAAGATTGAAGCTATTTAACTTCAATATTTTCAGCTTCTTCCTTACGAAGACAAATATCATAACCTTTAACACTCATCTCGATAGGATTTCCTAAAGTAGCCACTTTTTTAACCTTAATTTTAGCCCCTTTAACAAAGCCCATACCTAATAAGTGTCTTCTTAAATCAATATCTCCTGTTTTATGATATTTAACAAGAGTTACTGTTTCACCAGGTTTTGTATCTTTTAAGGTTTTCATTTCATCACCTTCCAATAATTAAAATAAATTTTTAGGCATGTAAAATTTATTTTTAGGTATACTTAATTTTATGAAAAGTATTATATAAATATTTAGTTTAAACTAAAAATTTAAAAATGAAAATTAGAAAAACTAATTCTCATTAAGACTTTTCACTTATGCAAATCCAACTAAACCTCCAATTTGGAATACCAAGAAGGATACAATGTATGCAGTCACTAAAGTAATACCACACATTATTAATGGCCATTTAAATCCATTAGTTTCCTGTTTGATTGCACCAATAGCTGCGAAACATGGAATATATAATAATGTGAATACCATGAATGCAAATGAAGATAAAGGCGTGAAGGTTTCCTGGATTAATGAAGTGATTCCCTCTTCGTCATCTTCTTCCATACCTGCTAATGTACCGAAGGTTGAAACAACAACTTCTTTAGCAGCTAAACCTGAAATAATAGCTACAGCCGCTTGCCATGTTCCAAATCCTAAAGGAGCGAAAATTGGGGAGATGAAAGTACCTATCATACCTAAAACACTTTGTTCGGATCCATATTCTACACCTAATGGGAAACTGCTTAAAATCCATAAAACAATAGAACATACTAGGATAATAGTACCTGCCTTTCTTAAGAATCCTTTCACTTTTTCCCAGGTGTGTAATAATACACCTTTTAGAGAAGGAATTTTATATGTCGGAAGCTCCATAACAAATGGTGCAGACATTCCTTTAAATAGAGTTCTTTTAAGAATAGCTGCAACTAACAATGCAACAACGATTCCTATAACATACATCAAGGTTACCATTAGCGCCTGATGTTGGGTGAAAAATGCTGCAACAAAAATTGCATAAATAGGGGCTCTGGCCGTACAGGACATAAATGGAACAAGCATCATCGCTAATAAACGGTCAGATTCATTTTCCATTGTTCTAGTTGCCATAATAGCAGGTACACCACAACCGAATCCTAAAATCATAGGAATGAATGCCTTACCATGAAGACCGACTAATTTATGCATAACAATATCCAATGTAAATGCCGCTCTTGCAAGATAACCACAGTCTTCTAAAATACTTAAGAATAAAAACATCAAAATAATAATCGGCAGAAATGTGAGAACACCACCTACTCCACCAATAATACCGTCACAGATGAATGAAGCTAAATATTCATTAGAAATATATCCTGCTACAGCTTCAGCCAAAGCGCTAAATCCTTGACCAATCATCTCTTGGAAAGGAGCACCTATTGTATAAGTCAGGTGAAACATAGAAAATATTATTCCCAAGAAAATAAAAGGAGCTAAAAGTCTATTTGTAACAATTTTATCAATCTTATCAGTAGTAGATTCTTTTTCTACATCAGGTCTTTTAACGGCCTCTGCCATTAATCCACCGATAAATGCATATCTTGCATTTGCAATTACTTCTTCTGCACCTTCATCAAAAACATCAATGAGGTGTTTACTAACTTTATCAACTTCCATCATGATTTTTGAGCTCATGCTGGATTTTTGAACTTTTTCTATAACTATTGAATCTTTTTCCAATAATTTAATCGCAGTCCATATTGATGGAACGTCAAGTAAAGACTTATCTTGCTCAATGATTGCCTGAAGATCAGCCAAGTGTTGTCTTAATTCATCACCATAAGACAACTTAACACTTGAATCAACAGGATTTGCAGCAGCTTTTTCGACTGTAGTCAATAATTCATCCAAACCACCTTTAGTTTTTGCATTGACTTCAACTACTGGAAAACCTAATAATTCACTCATTAATTTAATGTCAATGATATGATCTTTTTTCTTTGCAAAATCGTTCATATTAAGAGCCATAACAAGATTAGCTCCCAACTCCATCATTTGAACTGTTAAATACAAATTACGTTCTAAATTAGCTGCATCTACAACATTAATAATTACATCAGAGTCATCATCCACAATGAAATCCCTTGATACGATTTCTTCCATAGAATGAGCACTTAATGCATAATTACCTGGTAAATCAACAACGTCATATTCATATTCCCCATGTTTGAAACTACCTTCTGCTCTTTCAACAGTTTTTCCAGGCCAGTTTCCCACATGTTGACGCATACCAGTTAATTGATTGAATACTGTAGTTTTTCCCACATTGGGGTTTCCAGCTAATCCTACAATTAATTCTTTCATTAACCTGTCTCCCATTTTAATTTAAATTTACAT
>CACYVR010000140.1 GCA_902777885.1 uncultured Methanobrevibacter sp. | reverse complement strand
TGTCTGCTAAAAAAGATGCAGAAGAATGTTTCCAAGATATAAAAGAAGATGCAGAAGACATTGTTGTTGATGCTAATGCTGAAGTAAAAAAAGAAATTTATGTTGAAGAAAACGAAAAAGCAAAAAAAGAAATTAAGATTGAAGATGAATAGTTTTTCTGGTAGTGTAGAAAAATGAAATATCGAGTAATGTATGATAAAGGAACTCGTTTAAGAGTTCGTTCAGGTCAATGGGCTTTCACTAAAGAGGAAGGCTATGGTCTTGCTTCATTACTTTTGGAAAATGATTTTATCTATGAAGTTTACACATCTCATAGAAATGGAAGTATTTTAATTTACTATGATGATATTGAAAATAAAGATAAGATTTTTAATATTTTGGATTCAATCACAATGGATGATTTGGTTGAAGGCGAACCTACTCCTCTTCAAGTTTCAAAAGAAATCACTGAAGAATTTATTTTTAAATTAGTAAAAATGATTGGAAATAGGTTTTTTGGAAGAATATTTTTACCAATTCAAATTAAAAATATCTTAACACTTATACGTTCTTCAAAATATATTTTGGCAGGTTTAGACAGTTTAACTAGTTTCCGTATTGATGTTGCACTTCTTGATGGAATAGCTGTCGCCGGAGCTTTATATATGAAAGACTTCCCACCTGCAAGTTCAATGATGTTCCTCTTGTCTATTTCTGAAGAATTAGAAGACTACACTGTACAAAAAGCCAAAAGTACTTTAAAGGATAGTTTATCTTTAAACATCGATACATTGTGGGTAGTGACTGAAGATGGAACTGAAGAACAGCGTCCGGCTTTGGAAGTCAAAAAAGGTGATAAAATCAAAATCCACATGGGAGATGTAATTCCTGTGGATGGAAAGGTAGTTGATGGCGATGCTATGGTAAATGAGGCTTCAATGACTGGTGAACCATTAGCCATACATAAAAGACCTGGTAAAACCGTACATGCTGGAACTGTGATTGAAGAAGGAAATGTTGTCGTTGAAGTATTTTCAATTAATAAGGAGACAAGATTAAATAAAATCATTGATTTAATTGAGAATTCTGAGGAATTAAAGGCTGATGCACAGAGTAAAGCTGAAAAATTGGCCGATTCTATTGTTCCTTATAGTTTACTTGCTACTGCATTAACTTATTTATTCACAGGTAATGCTACAAAAGCATTGTCTGTATTGATGGTCGATTTCTCATGTGCAATTAAACTTACAACTCCATTATCAATTATATCTGCAATGCGTGAAGCTTCAGATAATCGTATGATGGTAAAAGGAGGTAAGTTCCTTGAGAAATATGCAACTGCCGATACGATTGTGTTTGATAAAACTGGAACTTTAACTAATGCTTCTCCAAAAGTCGTTCATGTTTTCCCAATGACAAAAAGATACACTAGGGAGGATATTTTAAGAATGGCCGCCTGTATTGAAGAGCATTTTGCTCACAGTATTGCAACAGCTATTGTAAAGCAGGCTGAAGAAGAAGGAATTAAGCATGAGGAAGACCACAGTGAAGTCGAATACATTGTAGCTCATGGTATTGCAACTACTTATGGAGATAAACGTGTTGTAATAGGTAGCAGACACTTCTTATTTGATGATGAAGGTATTAAAATTAATAAACGACAAGAAAAGAAAATCAAAAAAGAAGTTGAAGACCATTCTGTAGTTTATATGGCTATAGATGGTAAACTTGAAGGTCTTATCTGTATAGATGATCCTGTTCGTGAAGAAGCAAAATATGTCATTGAAGAACTTAAGCAATTGGGCATTGAAAATGTCATAATGCTTACTGGTGACAGTGAAAGCGGTGCTAAATCCAGTGCTGAATCCCTAGGCATTACTGAATACAGGTCTCAAGTACTTCCTGAAGATAAATCTAGAATTGTTGAAGAACTAAAATCTGAAGGTAAAACGGTCATAATGGTAGGTGACGGAATTAACGATTCTCCTGCTCTTGCAGCTGCTGATGTGTCTGTATCAATGAAGAACTCTTCTGATATTGCTCGTGAAGTAGCAGACATTTCCCTTTTATCAGATGATTTGTATGATTTAGTTACTTTAAGAAAATTAAGTACCGGTATGTTTGATAAGATTAATACAAATTACCGCAGAATCATTGCTGTAAATGGTACTCTACTTATTTTAGGAGTATTTGGTGTAATAACACCATCAACTTCTTCAATGGTGCATAATTTATCTACAATGTTATTTGGTGCTTTAAGCACTAAATCTGTGCTTGATGATAATCAAAACAGAGATATTGAAGTTGAAGCTATTGAAGTAGCGGATGCTGAATAAATGTAGAATTTTTTCTACATTTTTCTTATTTTTTTCTTAAACTTTTAATATAATAAAATTCAAAATTAATTGTGTATAAAATTTTTATTAAAGTGATGCAATGAATAAAAGAAAAATTTTACCATTTATTTTACCAATTGCAATTATTATTGTTTGGTACATTATTACTGATGGTCTTCATTTAGTAAAGCCTTTTATATTGCCAAGTCCTGTTGGTGTGTTGAATTCTGCAATTAATATTTTACAATCAGGAAAATTATTTAAAAATACTGTTGATACATTATTTAAAGTCTTTTCTGGTTTAATTTTAGCATCCGTTGTTGCTATTCCTTTAGGTATTATTATGGGATGGTATCAGACTTTGGAAGATTTGGCATCATTTATAATTAGTGTTTTAAGACCGATACCTCCTGTTGCATGGATTCCATTTTCAATTTTATGGTTTGGATACGGAACAGTTCCTGCAATATTTATTATATTTATGGGTTGTGTGTTCCCGATTTTAGTTTATACTCTTGATGGTGTAAAAAGAACAGATAAGGTATTGATTGAATCCGCTCAGACATTGGGTGCAACTGATGGACATATCCTTAAAAGAGTAATATTGCCATCTACTGTTCCATATATCGTTTCCGGACTCAAAGTAGGTGTTGGGATTGCTTTAATGTGTACCATTTCAGCAGAAATGATTGGTTCAAGTAGTGGTTTAGGATATATGATTTTAACAGCTTCAAACTTGTTTGATACAGGTACAACTGTTGTCGGAATGTTGGTTATTGGATTAATAGGATTAGCTTTTGATTATGTCTTTGGACGTATACAAAAAAGGATTTTCTGGTAGGTTTTTTAAATGTCAATTGAAATTAAAAATATTAATAAATCCTTTGATGGAAGAGGAAAGAATTTATCTGTTTTGGAAGAGATTAGTTTAACTATTGATGATGGGGAATTAGTATGTTTGCTTGGTCCGTCAGGTTGTGGAAAAACAACTCTTCTTCGTTTAATTGCAGGTCTAGACCAACCCACATCCGGTGAAATTATAGCTAATGGGGAGCTTGTTGAAAAGCCGTCTGGTGACAGGGCGGTTATTTTCCAGCAGTATTCATTATTCCCTTGGTTAACTGTTATACAGAATGTAACCTTTGGCCTTGAAATTTCAGGCGGTTCAAAAGAAGAAAATATTCAGGCTGCAGAAAGATATCTTAAAAGTGTTGGTTTACTTGAGTTTAAAGATAGCTATCCTCATGAACTTTCAGGAGGTATGAAACAAAGGGTTGCAATTATTAGATCTTTGCTTAATCATTCACCAATATTGCTTATGGATGAACCGTTTTCTGCATTGGATATGCAAAATAGACACAAGCTTCAAGAACAGCTAATAGGGGTTTGGAAAAGATTTGAAAATACCATAGTTTTTGTAACTCATGATGTTGATGAAGCTGTTTATCTTGCAGATAAAATAGTTTTACTTGATAAAAATCCTGGAAAAATTGCTGAAATTATTTCAGTTGATTTGGAAAGGCCAAGAAAAAGAGATTCTCA
>CACYVR010000139.1 GCA_902777885.1 uncultured Methanobrevibacter sp. | reverse complement strand
ATATACTGTATCACCATAATGTGACTCATTTCCATCATAGGTAACACTAACCGGATAACTACCTGCTGAAAATAAATCAGTGACATTATAAAGAGAATTTGAATTAATATTATAAGTCCGATTTCCAACAGTCAAAAGCAAAGTAGTATCAATCTTTTTTCCATCATCGTCAACTAAAGAGACTTTAACCTTAAAGTTATCGCCAACATAAACATCGTCCACATTAACGGTTAAATTAACACCGTGTTTAGGCCTATATATTGTTAATTGGCCCGCAGAAGATAAATAATGAGTATTGTTCATATAAACTGCTGTTATATTTGAATATCCATATTTTAAATTATTAAGTGACAAATTAGCTATTCCGTTAACAACACTTCTATTATATTTTATTCCCCCATATTCAAAAATAACATAGCTTTCATTGATTAAATGACCGTATTGGTCTTTAACTGTTGCAGTGATATTAATCCAATTATCTTTGGCTGAAACATTATTTAAAGTTGTTGTGGTTGTTAAATTGAATATTGTGAAAGCTTTAATGCATGCCACCTGTGAACGGTAATAATGTCCCCTATCATCAAGATCTATACTATAATCATATAAATCAATCCAATTTAGGCCATCGTAACTAATAAAGGAAGTATTAGGTCTATAATGAACTCTATTAGCTTCTGATTTTTCTGAAATTGGTACCCATGCTTCAGATGAAGTAACTAATTTTATAATAATTTTAAATACATCATTTTTATAAACCGGAATAAATTCATCAAAATTAATTGTAAAGTAACCGGCAATTGATGACCCGTTTTGTGTGAGTTTCAGCTCGTCATTGACATAAATTTCAACTGTAAAATTTGACTGCCTATCGAAATATGTTGAAAAAGCAGCAATAATCTCATCAGATGTAGCATTAAATGTATTTTGATACCACATAGTACTCTGATTCGTTAATAAATAGTCTGTTCTACCGATAATATCATATTGGTAGTTTTTATCATATTTAACTGTATCATTTAAAATAAAGGTGAATGAAACGTCACTGGCACCCACCTGTGCAAATCTGGTATCATAATATGAAACATAGAAATAACCGTTATCTCCCCAGTTATTTCCCCAGCTGTTTTTACAAATCCATGCTCCGTCAGCTGGAGGTTTTGATCCAAATTTATCTTTTGATAAATTGTCATCCCATCCAACAATTGCAACAGCATGATCTGGATTTTTTGGTCCCGTATAATATTGGTATTTAGTTCCCCTAGAATATAATGATGTGTAAACTGCCCCGTAATTTAAAATAGCTTGTTTAATTGCATCGTTATCAGTATAATTGGATCTTGGCAGAAATATAATATTTTGAACATGCATTATAGATTCCATTAATGGTGATAAATAAGTATTTATGACATATTTATCATCGGATTCATTTACAGGCCCCATCCAACTTAAAAAATAGGCCCTGCTCATTTCAGTTGTTCCGCCACTATTTGTGTAGGCTTTATTCCACCCATAATCAGAAAATGTAGCCATCAAATTTTTCATGTTTTCTTCGGAAAAATCATACTTAATACCTGTTGCCTTAAGAATACATGATTCCAATACGGCAATTGCTGCAAATGCCCAGCAATTACCATTAGTTCCCTGATTTTTAACAGATGTAACCAAACCATAATCTCTTAAATCATAATGGGAAGGTATTGTGGAGTTGTATGGCTTATAAAGCATTTGAATATAATCAGACCTTTCAAAATTTATATTATAATAATCTAACTTGACCAATTCTGATTGAATGAAAGTATTATTCGTGAAATCTTCCTTACGGTTTACAGCACTATAAACATTATTTTGATTAAAAGTATTATAAGCCATGGCAAATACAGAATAATCACAAAATACGGCTTCGCCTTCGCCAGCAGAATTGTTAACGAATAATGATGAATATAAATTTAGTTCATTATACATTTTATAAATTGCTCCGCCCTGATAGGTTGCAGAATTATTTATTGCGGAAATATTAATCAAATCCATAGTAGAGTTTAAATCACAAATAGCTCCTCCAAGTTTTGCACTGTTATTAATAAAGTAAGAATTTGAAATATTTACATTAGCGCGAAAAGAATAAATACTGCCCCCGTAATCTGAATGTGAATCTCTAAAAATTACATTGTCTGCAGTTAAAGATTTTGCATTATAAATGGAAGCTCCTTTAATTGTTAAATTATTTAATATTAATACTCCATTATTTGAAAATAAATTAGCATTTTTATTAAATGATATTATTGTATTTTCCATGCTTTGCCCAATGAAAGCATTATATGAAGAAATAGATTTTGATGAATCCAATTCATAGACTCCATCAGCCAGATATATGTTTGAATTACCCGAAATCCTAGATGATTTTAAATATTTATACGGATTTTCCTTTGAACCGTTTCCACCATCATCTGCTGAAGAAGCGTCAAAATAGACACCAGGATAAGAACTATCCTCAGATAACACCTCAGATGAATTACCCTCTGCAAATGAAAATGGAATTAAAATTAATCCTATAAACATTATGATAAAAAAGATTTTTTTATTTAGCATAATATTAATTTAAAAAAACAAGTAAATATACTTTAAAAATAAATAAAAAAAGAATTAAGCGTTTTTAATTTCAATAGTATTAGAAACGCCCAATCCTTTATACATTGTTGTTATTATATATTTTCCGGCCTGTAGATTAATGTTTAAATTAGCAACACCTGTTGAATTAGTTGCTCTCTCATACATCACACCATTTATGTTAAAAGTAACCTTTTGATTAGGATATGGGTTACCTACACCATCCAAGATTGTAGCCTTGAATTTAGTTCCGTCCCTATATTTCATGGAAACATCATTGGTTTTAATTACAGATAAAACTCTAATAGTGTTGGAAACTCTTGAATCTCCTGATTCTGCAGTGATTATATAAGTTCCCGGTTCAAGATTAATAGCTAAGCTGGCAATACCATCAGAATTAGTTGATCTTGTATAAAATACCCCGTTAATATTAAATGTAACGCTAGCACCCCTTACCGGAGATCCTTTTTCATCCAATACTTTTACAGAGTATCTTGAAGCATTCTTATAATATTTAACCAAATCATGATTTTCAGTGATTCTAGAAAGAACAGTAATCTTATTAGATACAAGTTCACCAGTTATTGGATTTTTTAGAGTTAAAATATAAGTACTTGGCTCTAAATTAATATTTAATTTAACAACACCCTGTTGATTAGTTGTACGATAATACAATACTCCATTAATGTTCATTTCTACACGTGCTCCAGCTACATTATTACCTTTATAATCAAGGACAGTTGCATAGTATTGAGTTCCATTTCTGTAATATTTAACAACATCAGCAGAAACAACAGTTGATTTTACTGTTATGCTTCTTGATATTGAAGAGTTTAGATAAATACCGTTACCAGGATAGTTAACCAGAACGTCATATTGTCCGCTGTTTAAATTAATGGCCATTGAAGCTGAACCTGTATTATCAGTGGTTCTATTGATATCAACACCATTTAATTTAATTACAATTTTTTGGTAAGATAGAGGATTATTCTTGCTATCTTTTAATGTAACATAAAATTTGGAGTTATCATGATAATACATTACCATATTATCTGCATTTAAACTGGTTTTAATATTGTCAATACTGAAACTGCCTTTATCTGATGCATTTTGATAATATGGACTTGAATAAGATGATTCAACATTGTAAGTGCCATAATCCAAATCTTTTAAAACTAAAGTACCGACACCCTTAGTTGTTTTAACATTGTAAGGTTTTGAATTTAGTTTAACTACAACGTTTTCATTTAACGGTTCAGAAAAGGTTACGGTAATATTAACAGCATCAAAGTCTGTTTTTATAATATTTAAATCC
>CACYVR010000138.1 GCA_902777885.1 uncultured Methanobrevibacter sp. | reverse complement strand
GCAGCAAATGTGAAAAGAATATGATTAAACTCGGAAGAGTTCCAAGAAAAGTTAAATGGGTTAAAGAATGATTCAAAAAAGTTTTGTAATGATGAAACCGGACGCTGTACAAAGACGTCTTATGGGTAAAATATTGTCCCGTTTTGAAGAAAAAGGTCTTCAAATTGTAGCTGTTAAATTAATACAAATTGATGAAGAATTAGCAAAGACTCATTATGGAGAACATGCTGAAAAACCATTTTTCCCAAGTTTAGTTGAATATATTACTTCTTCACCATCTCTTGCAATGGTTATTGAAGGGGAAGAAGCAATTACCACTATTAGAAAATTAGTTGGTGCAACTAATCCTTTAGAAGCAGATCTTGGAACAATCAGAGGAGATTATGGAATGGATACTGGAAGAAACATTATTCATGCTTCTGACTCTCCGGCTTCTGCAGAAAGAGAAATTGGTCTTTTCTTTAATGAAGATGAAATTTGCGATTATCAAATTGTAGATAATAATTTAATTTACGAATAAATTTAAAGTGATTATTTAAAAAGATTAATATGAAAATCAGATCCCCTATTGTATCAGTTTTAGGACATGTAGACCATGGAAAAACTACTTTGTTAGATTATATTAGAGGAAGTACTATTGCTGATAAAGAAGCTGGTGGTATTACTCAACATATTGGAGCTACTGAGATTCCAAATGATACTATAGATGAAATTTGTGGAAATTTCATTTCTGCTTTGACAATTAAAGACTTAATCCCTGGTTTGTTTTTCATTGATACTCCAGGACACGCTGCATTCACCAGTTTGAGAAAACGTGGTGGAGCATTAGCTGACTTGGCAGTCTTAATTGTTGATATTAATGATGGATTTAAACCACAAACATATGAAGCTTTAAATATTCTTAAAATGTATAAGACTCCATTCATTGTTGTAGCTAATAAGATTGATATGCTTTTTGGTTGGGAAACTCATGAGGGTGCTTCTTTTAAAGAATCCTTTAATCAACAAGCTCAAAGTGTTCAGCAAGCTTTAGACACTAAAGTTTATGAACTTGTTGGTACTCTTCACAAAGAAGGTTTCCAGTCTGAAAGATTTGATAGAATCAGTAATTTTGCTTCTCAGATTTCTATTATTCCGATTAGTGCAAGGTCTGGTGAAGGAATTATTGAAGTGTTAGCTATGCTTTTGGGACTTGCTCAAGAATATTTAACTGAACAGCTTGAAATAAATGAAAATTCTCCTGCTAAGGGTACAGTTTTAGAAATCAAAGAGGAAACTGGACTTGGACTTACAGTAGACAGTATCATTTATGACGGTGTTTTAAGAACTAATGATGAAATTGCTTTAATGACTTCCAATAATGAAGTTTTAACAACTAAAATTAGATCTATTTTAAGGCCTCTTCCTTTAGAGGAAATGAGAGATTCTAAAAAGAAATTCCAAAAATTTGATGAGGTTGTTGCAGCTGCAGGTATTAAGATAGCTGCTCCTAATTTGGATGATGTTGTTTCCGGATCTCCTTTAAGAGTTTTAAATGATGAGGAAGATGTTGAAGAGGAAATCTTAAAAGAAATCGAAGATATCACCATCAATACTGATGATGAAGGAATTTTAGTTAAAGCAGATACTCTTGGTTCTCTAGAAGCTATTGTTCAGTTGTTGAAAGAGTTAGATATTCCTATTCGTGAAGCGGATATTGGAGATGTTAACCGTAGAGATATTATTAATTCTTCAATAGCTTTAAAAGAGGATGAATCACATGGTGCAATCATTGCATTCAATGTAAATGTTCATCAAAATTCCGAAGAAGATCTTAATAATTCTGATGTTAAACTTTTCAAAGGTGATGTAATCTATCAGATTATTGAAGATTATGAAGAATGGATTAGACAAAAAGAAGAAGCTAAAAAGAAAGCATTTTACAATGCAATTATTAAACCAGCTAAATTTATGGCACTTCCAAAATTAGTGTTCCGTCAAAGTAAGCCCGCCATTATTGGTGTTGAAGCGTTAAGCGGAACAATAAAACAGGGTCAAAAACTAATAAATAAAAATGGTGATAGTGTTGGAATAATTGCTAGTATGGAAGATAAAGGTGAAACATTGCCTGATATTTCCAGAGGTCAAAGGGTTGCTATGGCTATTGATAACGCTATAGCAGGTAAAGATTTCGATGAAGGGGATGAATTATTTGTAGATGTCCCTGAAAAACATTATAAATTCATTGAAAGGGAGTTTAGAGATAAGTTAACTGAAGATGAATTTGAAACTCTCTGTGAATTTTTAGAAATCAAACGTAAACAAGATCCTGATTGGGGGAAATTCGGTCTTTTTGAATAAATATTATGATGATAAATAAAAAATAAGGAGGAATACCATGGCATTCAAAGTAGTTGTTTCTAGTAAAGCAGATTCATACCAAATGGAAGTCGATGATGCTAAAGCTCTTAATGGTTTAGTAATCGGTGATGAATTTGATGGTGGTATTGTTGGTTTAGATGGTTATACTTTAAAAATCACTGGCGGTAGTGATAAAAACGGTTTTACCATGAAAAAAGATGTTCCCGGTACTAGAAGAATCAAAAGTTTATTAACCGGTGGTACTGGTTATCATCCTAAAAAAGCAAAAAAAGTCAAAGGTGTTAGAAAAAAAATCTCCGTTGACGGTGTTAAAAGAAGAAAAACCGTAAGAGGTAACACTATTGCTGATGATATAGTACAAATTAACACTGTTGTTGTTAATCAAGGAGCAAAACCAATAGCTGAAATTCTTGGTGCTGGTGAAGAAGAAGAGGAAGAATAGTTCTACTATTTTTTCTTATTTTTACTTTATGTTGAATTAAAATTAATAAAAAAAGGTGGTTATCTGTGAATGTACAGTCAGATGTTAACATAGGTTTGGTTGGTCATGTAGACCATGGTAAGACTACTCTTACCAAAGCATTGTCAGGAGTATGGACAGATACTCACAGTGAGGAAACCAAAAGAGGTATTTCCATCCGTTTAGGATATGCGGATATTGAATTTAAAAAATGCCCTAAATGTGGTGAACCTGAATGTTATACTACTGCGGATGTTTGTGAAGTTTGTGGTAGTGAAACTGAATTAATTAGAAAGGTTTCTTTCGTTGATGCTCCAGGGCATGAAACTTTAATGGCAACTATGTTATCTGGTGCTGCTATAATGGATGGAGCAGTTTTAGTAATTGCTGCAAACGAACATTGTCCACAACCACAAACTAAAGAACATTTAATGGCACTTGATGTTATCGGTGTTAAAGATGTTATTGTAGTTCAGAATAAAATTGATATTTATAATGAAATTAAGGAGTTTGTTAAAGGTACTTGTGCTGAAGACGCTTTAATAATACCAGTTTCTGCTCAACAAGGTGCAAACATGGATATATTAATTCAGGCAATGCTTAATAATATCGAACCTCCTGAAAGGAAGTTGGATGGCAGTGCTTTGATGCATGTTGCAAGATCCTTTGATATCAACAAGCCGGGTTCCGGTGCTGATAAAATCAAAGGAGGAGTTATTGGTGGTACTTTAGTTCAGGGTAAATTAAAACTTGGTGATACTATTGAAATCAGACCAGGTATTAATAACAATAATCAAAGAATTTATTTGACTTCAGAGATTATTGGTCTTGAAGCTAACGGTAGACAAGTTGAAGAAATAGGTCCTGGAGGACTTGTTGGTATTGCAACTAAATTAGATCCATCTTTAACTAAGTCAGATTCACTTTCAGGTTCTGTAGCTGGTGAGGAAGGTACTTTACCTGATGTTTTAGACAGTTTTTCTATGGACGCTCATTTACTTGATAGAGTGGTTGGTACTAAAGAAGAACGTGATGTCGCTCCAATTAAACTAAAAGAACCTTTAATGATTAATTGTGGTACTACAACCACAATAGGTGTTGTCACATCAACTAAAAAAGATGTTGTCGATGTTACACTTAAATTGCCTGTATGTGCAAGTGCAGGAGACAGAGTGGCATTGTCCCGTCGTGTTGGTGCACGTTGGAGATTAATTGGTTATGGTATTATTAAATAAGTTTGAGGGCAATATGAACATAAAAGAAGTTGTAATTGATACCAATTTTTTTATGGTTCCTTTTCAGTTCAATGTGGATATCATTACTGAACTGGAAAAAGTATTACCTTCTTATAAGTTAACTACTCCAAGCTTTGTTATCAATGAATTGAAGGGTTTGAAAAGAAATAACAAAGGTAAAATACGTTTAAATGCTAATTTGGCCTTAAAGTTAGCTAATTCTTCAAAAGTTGAAATAAAGGATATTTCATTGCTTAAAAATGAAACTGTGGATGATGCGTTATTGAGAGTTTCAGAAGTTTTAGCTACAAATGACATGGAATTGAAAAAACGTGCAAAAGCAAAAGGTATTACTATTGTCTATTTAAGGCAAAAAAATTATATAACTGTTGAAGGTAAGATATAAACATATATTAAACTTATTAATTAATTATTAAATCATAAAATAAAATAAAAATGAGGGATTGTTTTGTACTACAAGGTCAAAATTGAAGACACAGTGAGAATACCTCCTCGTCGATTTGATGAGCCTCGTGAAAAAGTTGCTATAGAAACTTTAAATGAGACTTATGATGGTCGTTTAGATAAGAATTTAGGTTTATTTATCTGTGTTAATGAAATTGAAGAACTTGGTGAAGGTAAACTCATTATGGGTGATGGTGCTTCATATCATAATGTTATTTTCAACTCAATATTCTTTAAACCTGAACAGCAAGAAATTATTGACGGTGAAGTTATTGAAATAGCTGAGTTCGGTGCTTTTGTTAGAATTGGTCCTATGGACGGTTTAGTCCACGTATCACAAGTAACTGACGACTACATCGGTTATGATGCAAAAAGAGGAGCATTACTCGCAAGGGAATCTAATAAAACTTTAGATGAAGGAGATTTAGTTAGAGCAAGAACTGTAGCTATCAGTCTTAAAGACAATTCTGTTAAAGATACTAAAATTGGTCTTACAATGAGACAAACTAATTTAGGTAGATTTGAATGGATTGAAGAGGCTAAACAAAAAAGTAAGAAGGCTTAAAAATGAAAGCGTGTACTGTTTGTAAAATGTTATCAAATAAAGAACGTTGCCCTTCATGCGGTAACCCTACTTCAGATAACTGGAGTGGTCTTTTGATTATTAGTAATCCTGAAGAATCTGAATTAGCTCGTGAATTAAATATTAAAATTCCTGGAGAATACTGTTTAAGAGTTAGGTAGTGGTTAAGTGTTACGTTTAGATGCAGAATTAAATAAAGATGTAATTGCTGAACTTAAAAAACCATTAGGCAAATTATATCCGGATTTTGAAGATGCGATTGATGAGATTAAATCTTCTAAGTTTTTAATATCTGTAGGTGATGCAACTTTCTCTAATCTCATTAAATATGAATTATATCCTAATATGGCTATTATTGATAATTTAGTTCAGAGAAAAAATTACGATCATGATGTTATACATACGGAAAATATTTTAAAAGCTAATAATCCTGCTGGAACTATTACTGATGATCTATGGGAAACCATAGGCAAAGCTCTTCAGTTATGTGACAATGGCGAATGTTATGTAATTGATGTGGCTGGGGAAGAAGATCTTGCAGTTCTTCCTTGCATCTTAATGGCCAAAGAGGATGCAACCATTTTATATGGTCAACCTAACGAAGGTTTAGTTATTTTAAAAGTTTCTGATACAATAGATAAAGCTCAAACGTTAATTGATGCATTTATTGAAGAATAAAAATTAAGTGAGGCTTAATTATGGAAATTGATATTTTTGAAGAAAAAGAAAACAAATTGTTTAATAGAAAAGAAATCAAATTCTATGTTGATTATGATGGAGAAGCTACTCCTAAAGTATTAGACATTAAATCTAAATTGGTAGCTTTATTAAACACTAAAAAAGATGTTATTGTTGTTGACAATGTACAACCACACTATGGTGAACCTAAAGCATTAGGTTATGCTAAAGTTTACGATACTGTAGAAGACTTAGAATACATTGAAACTAAACATGTAATTGCTAAAAACACTGAAGCTGCTGAACCAGCTGAAGACGAAGAAGAATAGGTGATTTTAATGGTAAAAAAATCAGATCTTTACAAAGTAGATGGCGACAAAATTGAAAGAAAAAACCCAATTTGTCCTCGTTGTGGTGAAGGTGTATTCATGGCAGACCATGGTGACAGAGTAGCTTGTGGTAAATGCGGATACACTGAAATGAAAAAATAAGATTTTTAATTAAATCTTTTTCTTTTTTTTAATTTTTAAGGTGATTCTTGTGGATAATATAAGAAATGGTAGATTTAAAACAGGAATGACTGATGAAGCAGCTGAATATACTTCTTCTCTCGATGCCGATAAAATAATTTTTGAAGCAGACATTAAAACTAATTTTGCACATACTTCCATGCTGAAGCATGAAGGAATCATCGATGCAGACATTGCCGATAACATTTTATGCGCTCTTGATGAACTTAAAGAGGAAGGCTATGGCGCATTGGTTTTTGATCCTTCAGTTGAAGATGTTCACATGGCTATTGAAAACTATGTAACCTCTAAAATTGGACCTGAAGCGGGTTATATGCACACTGCAAAATCACGTAACGATCAGGTTGCAACAGATATTCGTTTAGTTTTAAGAGAAAGGATTATTGGCATTCAGATTGGCATTTTGGAGTTTATTGAAGGTATTGTTGAAATGGCAGGTGAGCATTTAAATGATGTATTCATTGGATTTACCCATTTGCAGCATGCTCAGCCGATTACTATTGCTCATCATTTGATGGCTCATGCACAGGCTTTAAAAAGGGATTATGAACGTCTGGAAGATACCTATAAACGTGTCAATTTAAATCCTTTAGGCTGTGCTGCTATGGCAACCACCAGCTTTCCAATTAACCGTGAATTGACTACCAAATTATTAGGTTTTGACGCTTATCTGGAAAACTCAATGGATGGAGTTTCTGCAAGAGATTTCATTGCTGAGACTGTTTTCGATTTAACCAGCTTATGCACTACATTATCTAAAATCTGTGAAGAGCTAATCCTGTGGAGCACTTACGAGTTTGGTGTTATTGAAATGGCTGATGAATATTCATCAACTTCATCTATCATGCCTCAAAAGAAAAATCCTGATGTTGCAGAGCTTGCACGTGGAAAATCCACTATCGTTAATGGTGAATTGGTTACTATTTTAACTAT
>CACYVR010000137.1 GCA_902777885.1 uncultured Methanobrevibacter sp. | reverse complement strand
AGTCTAGCAACATTCCTTTCTTGACCTACAGAGGTTTTAAGAGCATATATGGAACTATTAGTATCTTCCATGAAAAATTCACCTATTTCAATATTCTTACTGTTAATAAAATCATATATTAAGTTAAAAGTTATTATAAAAACAATGTAACAAGATAAAAATAATCTTGTAAAATAGATTTCTATAATATGAATATATCTATAAATTATAGTATATATAGTTTTCAAAAAAAACGGGATTTTGAAAAAAAAATTAAAATTTCATCATAATTAATTTGGGATCAAAATAAAAAAAATTAAAGAAAGGTTTTATAAACCGATTAATTGACCGATTATAACTATAACAAAACCTACAGCACCAATAACTAAAATACCTAATGCTGTAATTTTAGCAAATTCGAAATATTCAGCCCTATCTGGCTTTCTGGATACCTTTAATACCCTTTTACTATCTTTAATAAATTTATCAAAACGTTCTTGTACATTCATTTAAATACCCAAAATAAAAAATTTAGTAAATTACAATAAAATAATAATATATTAATTTATAATTTATTTATTTATAAAGTTTTCTATAAAACCCAAAAAAATATAAAAATTTAAAGATGGATTTAGAAAATTCCATCAATAAAATCATCTAATTGATCATTATTGCTTTGAACTTCGGTCTCAGATTCCTCATTATCTTCTTCAAAATCCATGACCGGCTCTTCATCACCAGTTTCAATACCTGAAACAACAATAGTTGTTCTGACAGTACTTTGTAAGGATGAATCAAGCTGAGCACCCCAGATAATATTAGCTTCAGGATCTAATTTGTCAGCAACAACCTGGACGATTTTTTAAGTAAAGGACTGCTTAATGCTTCATGTACAGATTCTAATGCTCTGTCTCCAGAGTCAGATTCACCCATACCAATCATTGCCATACCTGAACCTTCCATGATACTCTTAATATCAGCGAAGTCCAAACTTACAATACCTGGTTTAGTAATTAATTCAGTGATTCCTTTAACAGCTCTTCCCAAAATTTCATCAGAAACTAAAAATGCCTTAGTTAATGGTAAATTTGGAGCAACTTCTAATAATTTATCATTAGGAATAATAATTACAGTATCAGCTGCTTCTTTAAGTTTTTCTAAACCTTCATCAGCATTATTTCTTCTTCTAATACCTTCAGCTGAAAATGGCATGGTAACAACAGCCACAGTTAAAGCACCTAACTTTTTAGCAATTTTAGCGACGATTGGTGCTGAACCAGTACCTGTTCCTCCACCAAGACCGCAGGTAACGAATACCATATCTGCGCCTTCAAGAGATTCTCTGATTTCATCTTCAGTTTCTTCAGCACATTCTTCACCAATACTTGGATCTCCACCTGCACCTAATCCGCCAGATGTTTTTCTTCCTAAAAGGATTTTTTTATCAGACTGACTGTAATATAAATCCTGTGCATCAGTATTTACAGTGATTGTTTCAGCACCCTCAATACCGATTTCAGATAATCTTGAAATAGTGTTATTTCCTGCACCACCAGCACCAACAACGAAAATATTAGTTTTTTGGATAAATCCGATGAGATCTTCATCAATATCGGACGTAATAGTTTTTTTGGAATCTACTTTTTCCATTCTTTCTTCAGATTCTTTGATTGCGTCATCTATAAATTTCACGTATTAACCCCACATACTCTACTTAAAAATAATTGTTAAATATTTCTGTTTAAACTAATATTTAAATGCAACTATATCTTAAAAAATTATAAAAAATTGAGATTAAAAAATACAATAACCAGATTTAATCTCTTGGCATTGCAATAATCTCATGTATTTTCAAGTTGAATAAATCTTTAGCATTGGCAGGAGTTAAAATAACTGCAGTATCAACACCTGAGCCCCTGCCACCAATAGCTATGATTTCTTCACCGACAGGAACCAATCCGGCATCTGCAGCCATTACTGATATTTCACAAGCCACCTTAACACCATGAGAAATCATACGAAGAGTGTCTGAAACAATGTCTAAAGGAGCAAAACCACCATATTTATTAGTTACTCCACGATTGGCGCCACTGAAAGCATGACATCCAATAAATGTCACAATTCCTTTCTCGTCCAATTCATCCAACATTTCATCACTAATATCTAAAGTATTTTCCTCCTTAAATCCGGAGTGATGTGTGACATTAATGATTTCTGCATCACCGTCAATTGCATCATACAACTTCAATGCGGATTTTCCGGTTGCAGAAGCAATGACAATGTTATTAATATCTTCACATTGATCCAATCTTTCTTTTACAGCAGCAACTAATTCATCAGTGTAGTCTTCGCCTTCTTTTTCAAAGTATGTAATTTTCATCTGTCTCACCTTTAAATATAATATGATATCATATATTATTTAAGGATTTTAATATGATTGATGAAAACATAAAACATGTAATTAACGGGGATTATATGGTAATCCCAATAGAAACAGGATACATAAAGCCGAATGAGGATTTAAATTCAATTATAATTCCTGCCCGTGAATTAATGCAGGAAGGAGATTATCTGGTCATTGCAGAAACTCCAATTGCTATTTCACAGGGCAGATTAATTGACGAGGCAGAATACACACCATCCCTTACAGCGAAGTTTCTCACAACTGTATGGAGCAAATATCTCTGGGGCTATATTTTAGGGCCATTACTGAAAATAAAGAAAAGAACCATTAGGAATTTAAGAAGATTGCCCGAAGAAACCAAAGCGCATAAAGAAGTTGTTCTGCAATTATACGGACTGAAACATGCACTTAAACCAGCTTCAGAAGCAGGAATTGACTTGAGTAATGCCCCTGGAACCTGCGTTTCACTGCTTCCCGAAAATCCCGAAAAGGTAGCCTGCGACATCAAGGAAGAAATAGGAAAAGAAGTCTGTGTGATGATTATAGATACTGATGCCACATATATGAAAAATGGAAATTACTTTACAGGACTTCCAATAGCTATTGATGGAATTAAAGCAGATATGGGCTTTTTCGGATACGTAAAAGGCCAATTAAGTGAAAATATGGGTTCAACACCACTGGGATGCAGCGAAAAAATCAGTGTTGAAAAAGGCTTAAAAATAGCAAACATTGCAGAAGATTATCAAAAATCATTATCCACAGAAATGAAAACCATCCATAGTGTAAAAAAGGTCCTTGGAACTTCAGAGACTGGAGTGACAATTGAAGCTCTTGACAGCATTACCCATACCCCCGCAGTAATTATAAGAAAAATCAACTAACTTTTTATAATAGAAAAAACATAATTAATATATTATTGTTTTAGGGGTAATTAAATGAAAAATAATAAAATTACTAACAATTTTTTAAAAAAAGTTGTAGGACCAGATAATTCAGATAATGTTAAAAAAATTATCAGAAAACTAGAATCTGGTGTTGAAACCGAAGATGAGTTATATGAAAAAATTAACCAAAAAAATCTGACTAAAGAAAATATTAATAAACTATTAAACAAACTTCATGAACTTTCCATTACCGAATGTGAAGAAAAAGAAGACCCTGAAACGAAAAAAACACAAGTGTTGTGGAAATTCAACGAAGAAAACCTGAATGAGAAAATCGAAGAATTTTCCAGACAAAATGAAATAATCAACAATCCAATTTCAAACGACTTTTTAGAAGAAAAAGTGGACAGTAACGATTTAGAATATATCAAATACATTATTTTAGCTTTAATTGATGGAATTGAAACTGATGAAGCGATACATGAAAAGACCAACATTAAATTAAATACTGTTAGAAAATTGCTTTACAAATTACATGATGCTTCAATTGCCAATTACAAAAGAAATAAAGACCCTGAAACTCAATGGTTCACATATACCTGGAGATTTGAAAAAGAGGAATACATTGAAAAAATCACGGAATTCCATACAAAAAGATTGAATGCAAGAGAATCCACATTAGAAGATTTGGAAAATAATCTATATTTCGTATGCTGTATGGAACCGGAGCATTTCAAAGGAGACTATACAGAATCCTCAGAATATGAATTCTATTGTCCGGTATGTGATTATGAGTTAGAGCCTTATGATGCCGAAGCAGAAAAAAAATTACTTAAACGAGAAATAAGTAAAGACAAAAGGAATTTCAAGAAAATTGAAGCTGCAATTAATGAATAAATTGATATGATGGAAATTGAAATTCTCAAAAAAGAAAAAACACCACCAAATGTTATAGACCACTCAGTAGCAGTGTGTAAAAAAGCATTTGAAATAGCTCAGAATTTCCCCCAGGCGAATCTGGAGCTTATTGAGAAAGGCGCATTATTACACGATATCGGCAGATCCAGAACCCATGGCATCAGGCATGCTATAGTAGGTGTTGAAATAGCCAGGGAATATGGATACAGTGAAGATGTTTTAAATATTATTGAAAGACATATTGGTGCAGGCATTACAAAAGAAGAAGCCAAAAACTTAGGCCTTTTTGAAAAATCCTATGTTCCACAAAGTTTGGAAGAAAAAATTGTCGCACATGCAGATAATCTGATTAGTGGAACAAAAGAAGTTGACGTTGATTTTGTAATAGAAAAATGGAAATCCCGAATGGAAAATCCTGATGACAACATAAAACGTTTAATTAAACTTGATGAAGAATTAATACAAGCTTTTAAGGATGAATGATTATGAAAGTAATATGTTCAAGTGAAGAATCATTATATCGGCCGGAAGCCGTAAGATGGAGACAGAGAATGGAATTAATGAAACCTGTTGGGGAAAGCGTTGTCTTACTTCC
>CACYVR010000136.1 GCA_902777885.1 uncultured Methanobrevibacter sp. | reverse complement strand
ATTTGTGAGTTAGTTAAGAGGGATTTTGATGATACTTAATTTAAGGGTTGACCATAAAATTGCAGACATTCAGTCAATGGAGAATATTTCAAAGGAAATCGATGAACTTTTCTGGAAATTACAGGAAAAGTATTCTATCAGTGAATTTGTTGAAATTTCTACCTGTAACCGTAAGGAATATTATCTTCGCAGCGAAAACATCTCTTTTGACGAGGAACTTTTGTCTCATGAAAATCAAAACATCGTCATTGAATATGGTGATGCCTCAGTAATGCATTTGCTTCGTATGACTTCCGGTTTGGAGTCTATGATTGTCGGGGAAGTTGATTTTTACAAAAGCTATTCATGTTGGTCAGGTTGTTCGAAACAAGACCAATATCAATAAGGGATCTGTTTCCATCGGTTCTGCAGCAGTCGATTTGGCCGAAAAACATTTGGGTGATTTGACAGGCAAATCAGTTTTGGTTGTAGGTGCCGGAAAAATGGGAAAACTGGTGGCCAAGGCATTGGCTGAAAAGAACTTGAATGCAATTTTTGTAGCTAACAGGACATTTTATGTTGCAGTTGAACTTGCAGAGGATTTGGATGGAACTGCAATTCTTTTTTCACAGCTTGATGATTATCTGAAGGGTGCGGATTTAGTCATAAGTGCAACCAGTGCACCGCATAAATTATTCAATATTGATGATTTGCGTGAAATTGCAGATTACAATACAAAGCTTCGTGTGAAGGAATTCGATGAGGCGGAAATCATCATCAATGAAGAGTATCATTTACTTAAAGAATCTTTTAAAATAATGGAAGTTGACGATTTACTATCAAGTTTAAGAATATCTATGGAAGAGATAAGGCAACGTGAAACAAAAAAAGCATCTTCGAAGTTGTCTGATGTAGATGGCAGTAGTAAAATTATAAATAATTTAACAAATTCAATTGTCAACAAGATATTTTTTGACATTTCACAAAATTTAAAACAGGCGGCTGCTGAGGATAAACAGGAAGTATTAAAGTCAGCAGAATATATTTTTGATTTTAATCATAAGTAATTTCCCTTCCTATTAATGCGGTTAATCGGGTCATGAATAATAGCATTATTGGACTAATGGTCAAATTTATTATTAAGTCAATGATTTTTGCAAAGTTATGAATTCCTATTCCCATAACAGAAATTTCAATGAAGTTTATGCTTATTATTCCAACAATGATTAATACAACTGTTCTTTTAACTCCTATTTTCAGATAAAATTTACCAATCTCTATAAAGTTTAATGCAGAAATAAATCTGTCATTGTGCAATGCTTTATTTACTGCAGCTCCAAAGAATAAGAAATAAACAATCAAGCTAATTACCGATAAAACCACCCATAATGGCCAATTAAAAATATTTAATTGATTCATATACTCCGCCATTTTGTTTAACAGAAATATAATTCCCCAATAAATTACTATTATGATGGTTTCATATACTCCCTCTTTTAATAGCAGTTTTATATTTTCAATACTTGGAGGATTATTATTTCCTTTAATGGTTTCTTTAATTATTTCGTATCTGTATCCCTCTTCAAAAAGTGTTAATATGAATGAAACGAAAGATAATAGGACAGCGATTAAAAGATAATTTGTTTCTGTTTCTATTATGGTGGGCGAAGTACATAAAATAATCCCTAAAAGAATAATTGTTTTCCAGTCTTTCAGCGTGTACTTCAGGGCATCATAAATCTGATTTTTGAAGTTCATTCAAACATTCCTTTAACATCATTAACTTTAATTTTAGATGAATTCAATGCATAATCAATATCTGCCATATCAACACAGTCCTTGTCACTAGCTATTGCATGGTGAAGTGCGGTTTTAAGTATTTTTTCTTTAATGTCTCTTCCGGACATGTTTTTTGATACTTTAACCAGTTTTTTCAAGTTCAAATCATGTTTTAACGGTAATGTGGAGATATTTTTTTCAAAAATTTCATATCTTTCATCATCGCTTGGAAGCTTGAATTCAATTTCTTCTTCAAAACGGCTTCTGACTGCATTATCCAGTGAGGAAGCATTGTTTGTAGCACAGATCGTAATGACGGAGTCGTTTTCATTTATTCCATCCATTTCAGTCAAGAGCGCATTAACTATTTCAGAAACATCTCCTCTTAATGACTGAAATGATCTGTGAAGTGCTATGGCATCGATTTCGTCAATGAATATTATTGAAGGTGAATTCTTAGAAGCTTTTTCATATAAATCATGTATTTTAGATGCGGCATCACCCACATGTTCGCCAATGAGTGATGTAGCTTTAACCAAATAGAGCGGAACATCAACCTCTCCGGCAAGTCCCTTGACAAGCATTGTCTTGCCGGTACCTGGGTGTCCGTAAAAGAGCACGTTTCTTGGAGCCCACATGCCAAAGCTTTCAGGTTCAACAAGAAACTTTTCAATAACTTTAATTTTATTTTTGGCATTGTCCTGTCCAACAACATCGCAAATTTTAACATCGCTTTTTGTTGACTTTAAAGATGAGTCTTTTTTATCTTCAATGATTATTTTAATTTTAGTCTGCTCTGAAATGATGGAATTTTCAGGCCTTACGCAAACTACCTTAAAAGCAAAATCAGGGATGATTTTTTGATCAAAGAGGTATGAGTCACTGTTTACTTCCATACCCAGCCATTGGTCACGAGCATACTGTTCAAATAAACTTTTATCAGTTATTTCTAAAGTATTTTCCATTAATTCAAAGTCAAAAGGATAACCTGCTGATTTTAAAACCACACATTCGGCAACATTTTTATTATCGTTTGCAAAAATTGAGGATTTTTGGCTTTGACTTTTAGGCTCGCTTTTTTTAGAATTATTTTTCAAAAAACCACCAAATTTATATATAGATTTTAAAATATATTAATCTTATATTATTTAAAATTATGGAGAATTTTTTAATGTTTTCAAGATTAACAAGAGTAATTATTATGAGCCCATTTTATATGCTGTTTGAATTTTTCTTGATTAAATATATCTTTCTAATTTTTCATCCTTTGGATGATTTAATCGTTTTGGGTTTAGCTATATTTGCTGGCTTAATTCATTTGGTGCCAAATTTTTTCGAAGCCAGAAAGTCCACTGTTTTCGGAAGGTTCCTATCTAATTTAAGCGGCATTTGGATGTGGGCATCTGTGATGTTTCTAATAGACATTATAATAATTTATGTATTGTCTGTTTTCATCCATATTCCAACTGAAATTAATATGCTATTGTTGTCCATAGTTCCTGTTTTAGGTGTTTATAATTATTATAAGGCTCATAAACTTGTTGTACATGAAAAAACTTTAATTCTGGATAATCTCTCCAGGGATATTAACATCTTACATTTGTCAGATATTCATTTCGGTTCTGTACGCCATAAGCAAATCATTCGCCAGGTTGTGGATAAATTAAAGGAACTCGAAGATACATGTGAATTGGTCATTATTTCAGGAGATTTGGCAGACGGATCATCAATTGTTGAAGAAGATGATTTTTTAGCTTTCAGGGAAGTTAACATACCAATCATATTTTCTCCGGGAAATCATGACTATTATGTGGGTATTGAAAAAGTCTTTAAGGCATGCAGAAAAGCGGGAATTATTATTCTGGATAATGAATCTATGGAATTTGACGGTCTAAATATTTTTGGGCTGCCATATGTTTTATATGATAGAAAAATGCCTAAAATTGATGAATCTGTGGTTAATGATGATTTAATAAACATTATTAGTTATCATGTTCCATATTACTGGAAGGAATTTTCATCCATGGGTTTTGATATTCA
Organism: uncultured Methanobrevibacter sp.; assembly: GCA_902777885.1. Taxonomy (GTDB): domain Archaea; phylum Methanobacteriota; class Methanobacteria; order Methanobacteriales; family Methanobacteriaceae; genus Methanocatella. Next base: position 822 of record CACYVR010000136.1, on the reverse strand, counting down.
GCTTTCAGGTCATACTCATGGGGGGCAGTTCTATCCAGTAGTTAACTTTACAAATATGTTGTTTGATTATAATATGGGATTATTTAAGGATGATTTGGGACATTACCTGCATGTGTCAACAGGAGTCGGGTCAATGGACACTCCAATGAGATGGGGAACGGATTGCGAATTTGTCATCTTAAAATTGAAGAAAAATTAAATCATGCTTTCATACAGTTCCTTCATTTTCAAGGCATCAACATCTCTTAGGGGAGTTTCACATATGATATTGGCATTCCAACCGTTATCTATGAGATTAGCTAATAAATCTTCAATTTGTGGCCCATATTCATCACTTTCATCCAATGTATGATGTTTGACCTCGCCGTGGCTTGCATACTCGATAGTTGTGAAGTGGCAGTGCAGACGGTCAATATCCAATTTGTTTTCAATAGTTGAGAAAATACAGTTATAATCGTCTTTTTTAGTTAAAAAACCTCTTCCACGAGCATGAATATGTGCAAAATCAATTGTAGGCTCAAAGTGATCAAAGCTGGCGCACAGTTCCACAATTTCTTCAATGTTTCCCTGCTGTGTGCGTTTCCCGGTAGTTTCGGGAGCAAAAGTAAAGTCTTCAATGCCTTCAGCTTCAAGCTCTTCAAATAAGCGATTTATTGTTTGTTTTGAAATTTCCATTGCCTTTTCGGGTTTTTGGTTGGTGTAAAAACCTGGATGGAAAACAAGCCTGTAGGCACCCATCCACTCACCGGCACGGGCGGTAGCTATTAGGTGACCAATGCTTTTGTCAATCTTTTCGCTGTCCTTGGCACATAGATTAATATA
>CACYVR010000135.1 GCA_902777885.1 uncultured Methanobrevibacter sp. | reverse complement strand
TCAGGCATGGCATCATCAAGATACCAAGTAGTAGCATCCTCATATCTTTTTCCTGCAGAACGTGAAGAAGCTGCAAGAGCAGTAAGTTCAAAATCAGGATGTTTATCTAATAATTGGATAAACCTTTGACCAACCATTCCTGTAGCACCAAGTACACCAACTTTTACCATAATAACACCTATTCTAATCCTAAAACATCGTTCATGCTACTGACAACACCTTTTTCAGCAGTAGGAGCATATCTGATAGCTCTGATTACGCCTGCTATGAAAACTTCCCTGGTATGAGCCTGATGTTTTATTTCTAATCTTTCACCGTCACCGACAAACATTACTGTATGGTCACCGACAATGTCTCCGCCACGAACAGCATGAATACCTATTTCTTCAGGAGTTCTTTTACCGACCATACCATTACGTCCATAAACTCCAACTTCTGCAGGATCACGTTCAAGTGCTTCAGCAATTACTTCAAATGCTGTTACTGCAGTTCCGGATGGAGCATCCTTTTTTTGATTGTGGTGAGCCTCTATAATTTCAATATCATAATCATATAATAACGGAGCTAATTTCTTTAAAGTATTGAAAAATACATTTACACCGATAGCCATATTTGATGAAATTACAGCACCCACATTATTATCTTCAACGTTTTTAATATTGGAAGCCATTTGTTCATCATTGAATCCTGTTGTTCCAACAACTATATTGACACCGCATGATGTGGCGGTTTTAATTGTTTCTACAGCTGCAGGAGCAATAGTAAAGTCAACCAATACATCGGGATTTGTTGCTTTTAAAGTTTCTTCTAACTTTTCAGCACCTACAATTTCAACACCTAACTCATCGATGCCTGCCTGAAGGCCAGCATCTTTTCCGGCTAATGGAGAATTTGGAATCTCAATAGCTGCAACAACTTCCATATCATCTTGTTCTGTAATTTTTCTAATAATACCGGAGCCCATTCTTCCAGCGGCCCCAGTTACAGCAACTCTAATCATACAATCACCTTAAATTAATTGTGAATTTTTTAATGCTTTTTTGAGCAATTCAAGATTTTCTTCTTTCATAGGGACTAAAGGTTGTCTAAATGGTCCAGAAGGAAGTCCCATAAGATTCATTGCAGTTTTAACAGGAACAGGATTACTTTCTACGAATAAAACTCTGATTAATTCAAGCATTTCATAATGGAGTTCAAAAGCACGATTATAATCATCATTCAAAATACTGTCAACCATTAAAACCATTCTTTTTGTATCAATATTTGCAGATGCACTGATTACACCAGTTCCTCCGACAGCCATAATCGGTAAAGTCAAAGAATCTTCACCAGACAATATTTTAAAATCATCTTCAAGGCCTTCACGGGAAAGAGCATTGTAAATATCTGAAACTTTGTCAACACTTCCACTAGCTTCTTTAATTGCATCTATATTTTCAATTTTTGCTATTTCAACAATAGTTTCAACATCCATATTTATTCCGGTACGGGAAGGTACGTTATAAGCAATTACTGGAATATCACAAGCACTTAGAGTCCTATAATGTTCTACAAGTGCATGTTGCTGAGGTTTATTATAATATGGAGTGATAACTAATGCGGCATCAGCACCTGCATCCTGAGCAAAATGTGTTAAATCAAGCGCTTCCACAGTAGAGTTACTGCCTGTACCGGCAACAGTTTGTACCCGACCGTCAACTTCATCAACTAAAATTTCTATAATTTTTCTGTGTTCGTCATGGTCAAGTGTAGCTGATTCACCAGTGGTTCCGGCCCCGACCAATCCATTGACACCTTTTTCAATTAAATAATTTATATTTGATCTAAAACCTTCTTCATCTATATTCCTTTTTTCATCAAAAGGAGTTACCATTGCAACATAAGTTCCTTCGAAATTCATTCTAAAACCTCTTCAAGTAATTCATAAGCTTTTTTACCATCCTCTAAATCCACGAAAACGACTATAGCAGTCTGGGATGAAGATATTTCAACAATATTAATATGATTTTTTCTTAATGGTTCTGTAATTTTTGAAATTATTCCGGGAGTTTCATCAGTGAAATCCGGACTGACCACCGTAATCATTGATGTGTCATTGGCTAATGACAATGAACTGAATACATCATCTTCAATTACTAAACTATGCAATAAGTGATAAGCCTTTTGTGAATCTGCTTTTTCAACAAATACTGTCATTGAATTTTGTCCGGCAGAAATGCCAAATACATTAATGTTATCACTTGCAAGACATGTTGTTATTTTAGCTAAAAGGCCTACTTTTTTAAGCATACCATCGCCAACTAAAGCTATAAGAGAAATAGGATTTTTATAAAGAACCACAGATTTCATCATATCTCCTTCAAAAGGACCTGTAATGCGTGTTCCTTTTGTTGATAAATCACCATGGGCAAAATTAATAATTTTTGCGCTAATTAATGGATCTTTATATTTCAATGCATGAGGATGCAAGACCTGGGCCCCATGAGTAGCCAAATCCCACATTTCTTCAACACTTATTTCATCCAATAGCTCTGCCTCTTCTATTTTATTTGGATCAGTTGACATTACACCATCAACATCAGTTACAATAACAACTTCACTTGCATTTAAGCAATGTCCAATCAAAAATGCGGAAACATCACTTCCACCACGGCCAAGAGTTGTAATTTCTCCGCTAGGACCTTTTCCCAAGAATCCGCAAACAACAGGAATAATACCTTGATTTAAAAGATTTTCAATTCCCTTAATTTTTTCATCAGTTGTGGAGAAATCTATTTTTGCTTCTAATGCATTGGAATCTGTAATAATAGGCCATAACTCATTATATGGATCTATAAATTCTGATTTTACACCTAAAGATTCAACAGTTGCAGAGAATAATCTAGCACTAGTTAATTCACCCATAGCCATGATTTCTGCCTTTTGTCTATCAGTTAAACCTCCACCGATTGCATCATTAGATAATCCAATGAGTTCATCAGTAGTCTTGTTTACTGCAGAAACTACAACTACCACTTGTTTGCCTTTCATATACTCATTTACTACGGACTGCGCCGCTTTTCTAATTCTGGAGCCATCTCCAACCGATGTTCCTCCAAATTTTGCTACTATTAAATCCATTAAAATTCACACCTATTTCTTTAAACTTTTAATAGTTTTATAAATTTTTGAATAAACAAAAATATGATATATATTTTTATAAAAAGATATTAATAAACTTTTAAGCATGTTCTAAAAAAAAATTCAAATATTAAAGTTATAATAAAAAAAAATAGTAAAAAAAGAATAGATTGTTAAAAAACTTATTCTTGAGTTTGTTCCAATTTAACAAGTCTTGTAACATATCCAGCGATTTTATTTCTTAAATGTTTAGTACTTACAGTTGAGTACTCAGAAACTAATTTTTTGTTTTCTTCAAAATCAGTAGTGAAAACACCTTTGTGAGTGTCTATAAGTTCTCTTGCTAAACGTTTAACAAATGAAGTTCTAATATTACCCATCAACATTCCTCCTCAATATTTCTTTCTGCTCATTTTTACTTAATATAGTTAGCATATTAACGATTTGATCAATTATTTCAACATCAATATCGTTTTCTTCAGATAACTTCTCAATTTTTGCATAAATTGCATCTTCCCTAGTTTTATCATAAATTGGCATACCCAAATAATCTTTTGCAAGTGCAACATCTTTTGCAATTGAAGTTCTCTGGCAAATTAAATCAAATAACTCATTATCAATCTCATCAATGCGATTTCTAGATTCCTTTAAAAGATTTTCAGCTTCTTGTTTATTATTGAAAGTTTTAATCTCATATTCATTATTCAAAAAATCACCAAAATTTGATAATAATGATAATAATATTATAATAATCATAGTATATAAACTATGGCATAAATCAACACAATGCCTTCCATTTCAGATTTTTTATACTTTTTCATTATTGAAATATTGTTTCCATGCCAAAATTAATCACCTGTTAAAAAATTACCGTTTCATATAAAAATTGATTTAATCGAGTAAAATTCCAATATGAAATCAATATTAGAATAATATAAGATAATAAGTATTTATACTGCTTTAAACAATATATTACTATCAAAATAATGGCTGTGATAATATGTATGAAATAAAAAATCACATGGATTTATGTATGAAATATGCTTTCTTGAATCTGGGAAAATATGTTCATGACTTTTTTGAACTGCCTGGAAATTATAATTTTAATGCCGGAACCGAAGTTATAACATATGAAAAAAGAAATCTGAGAATGGATGTGGCTTACTTTTCAAACACTAATCTAATAAAT
>CACYVR010000134.1 GCA_902777885.1 uncultured Methanobrevibacter sp. | reverse complement strand
ATACAACAATAATTAATAAAATTGCTAAAAATACAATACCTATTTTTCTCATGATTAACCTTTATAATCATTTCAAATATTAATACTTATCACTTTTATCTATAAATTTTAAATATTATTCAATTCAAATTTTTATTATAAAATAATTTTTTAAAAGTCCTAATGTCGTAATGTTATTAAAGAAATCTTTAATAATTTTGTTTGTTCTGCCAATATTTTTTTATGGTCGGTGAGTACATTATCACTTCATATTGGAATAATTATGCAAAATCCAATACGATTAAAATAATTAATAATTAACTCTTTTTTTTAAAATTTAAAGATTAAATCCATTTATTTTCAATGTAAGTAAGTACTTACATTCAAAAAGCTTTAAATATAGTATAATTAATAAATATAGAATAATTAAAAGACATATTACTTTTAGTTATGGATATAAGTGTTTTTAATATTTTTTAAAATATTATTTATAGGTGATAATTAATGAATTTCAAGCCAATATTAATATTTATTGTTATTGCAGCTATATTGTCAGTTTCTATAGTTGCCGCTTATGAAAATGTAGAATATAATTCAAATAATGTGCAGGATGAATCTTCCCATTCTAAGATTAATTATCCGTCCCGTCATCACACACATAAGTCATATGACACCCCAAAAAATGATTTTACTGTTGACGGATACTTATCAAGTCTTTTCACTTAATCTAAATTAATTCATCTTTTTTTTTAAACTGATCAAATTCTTTTTGTGTATTTTCAAAAAAGTATCCCAAATCTCTGCCATGAACAAAAATATGATTAACTGTTATGGAAACGCTCATTTCATAGTTTTCATTTACTTTTCCCCAAGTTACTAACGGCTGTATTTGGCGGTTATTTAATTTGCATGAGGTGACTGAGTCAAAGTCGACCCAGGGGATACATGAAAAGTTGGCTATGTTTGTAAAGTCTCTTTTATCCATATCGAGTGTAAAACCTTCATCTTCACCACTTAATATTGTGCCTGATAAGTTTCTAACATAATCATGCCATTCAAAGATATCCTCAAATTCCTGTGGAGTTTTAACCCTCATTTCCTGATAGATTTCTAAATCCTTATTCATTATTGGACTTACTCCTTCAAGATAGTCATATTCTACAGCATCACCATCAATTATCCTTTTTTTCAAATTTTGAACTGAATTTACACCATTAATAAGACATCCAAGGCTCAATATAAAAAATGAGTAGTCATTTTCTTTACAGAGTTTCCATAGTTTTTCAACGTTGATTCTAGCGGACATCGTATATCTTGATGATTGAAAGTTAAAAAATGGGTTATTTTTTAAGTCAAAATCGATTTTTTTCATAATAATACCTTAATTATTTATATATTTATCTATATATTAAATATTGTTGAATAATTTATTTAATATAGGTTTTGTTAAAATGAAAGTAGTGATTGTTGGTGGGGGAGCTGGAGGAATATCTACAGCTTCTAATCTTCGTAAAATTGACAAAGATTGTGAAATTATAGTTCTCACAAGAGATGACAAGGTTGCATACTCTCCATGTGCTATTCCTTATGTCTTATCTGGAACAATTAAATCCTTTGATGATATTGTAATGAGAACTGCTGAAGACTACAAGAAAAAAGATATTGATGTAATAACTGAAGTTGAAGTTACGGCTGTTGACAGCAAGAATAAAACCGTTACATACAAATCCAAATCCAAACAGAAAACTATTGCATATGACAAATTGGTTTTGGCTACTGGTGGAAAACCATTTGTTCCTCCAATGGATGGTGTAGAGTTAGACGGTGTTTATCAGATAAGAACCATTGAAGATGGTATTGAAGTTCAGGAAGCAATGAAGGATGCTAAAAGTGCAATTGTCACCGGGGCTGGTTTAATCGGTATTGAAATAGCATTTGCCTTAAAAAAACAGGGTTTAAATGTTACATTAAGTGAAATGATGCCTCAAATTGTACCAAGATCTCTTGATAAGGATATGTCTGACATATTGGTAAGATATCTTGAAATGGAAGGCATCAATGTTGTTCTGGGTAAGCCTATCACTAAATTAATCGGTGATGGGAAAGTTGAAAAAGCATGCTTCGGTGATGAAGAACTTATTGATGCAGACATGGTCATTTTAGCTACTGGTGTTAGAGCAGAATTGGAATTGGCTAAAATGGCAGGATGTGAAATCGGAAGATGGGCTATTATTACAAACAGACACATGGAAACTTCAGTTGAAGATGTTTATGCAGTCGGAGACTGTGTCGAGTCTAAAGATTTAATCTTAGGATCAAATACCATCAGTCAATTGGGTACCACTGCAGTACGTCAATCCAAAGCTGTGGCACGTACAATCTGCGGATGGAGATCTAACTTCAATCCGGTTTTAAATTCAATGGTATCAAAAGTTGGAAAATTGGAATTCGGAGCTGTAGGTTACACATCAAGCTTTGCACAACAAAACAGAATAAGACCTATAGTTCAAAAGATAGAAGCACTTACAAGAGCTCGTTATTATCCTAATGCAAAACCTATGGATATCAAAGTTATTTGTGATAGTGAAGGAAGAATTATCGGATGTCAAATCATAGCTGAAGAAAGAGTGGCAGAAAGAATCGATACCATGACATTAGCTATTACTGAAGGTTTAACTTGTTTTGAATTAAGTAATATGGAATTTGCTTATGCGCCTCCAGTATCTATGGTAACAGACCCTTTAATTCTTGCAGTTGAAGAAGTTAGTAAAAAATTCAGTTAAATAGGAGGAATAATATGGCAGAAAATCCACATCATGGCCATGGTCATGGTCACGGGGGTCAGATGACTCCAGAACAACAAAAGCAAATGATTGAACAAGAAATCAAATTATCAAGAAATTTAGGTCAAATCAAGTATAAAATAGCGGTTATGAGCGGAAAAGGTGGCGTTGGAAAATCTACTGTGGCAGCTAACCTTGCAGAAACTTTCCAGAAATTAGGATTCTCTACAGGTATTTTGGATGCTGATATTCATGGACCGAACATTCCAAAGATGTTAGGTTTGGAAGGTGCAGATTTATTTATCAATGAAAACCGTAATATGGTTCCTGTTGAAGCTCCAAGCGGTTTAAAAGTAATGTCAATGGCATTCATGTTGGAAAGCATTGACACTCCAATCATATGGAGGGGACCTCAAAAATCAGGTTCCATTAAACAGTTAATCGCAGAAGTGGAATGGGGTCCGCTTGATGTTTTAATCATCGATAACCCTCCGGGAACCGGAGACGAACCATTGACAGTTTTACAGACAATTCCAAATACCGATGCAGTAATCATGGTTACAACACCTAATGTAGTATCACAGGAAGATGTTTTAAAATGTGTAAAAATGGTTAATATGTTAAATGTGAAAAATATTGGCCTTATAGAAAACATGGCATATTACATCTGTCCGCATTGTGGCGAAAAATTAAATGTTTTCGGTGAAGGTGATGGTGAAGCATTCTCTGAAGAGATGGAAATTGAATATCTTGGAGATTTGCCGTTGACCGAAAAGGTAAGTGACTCACCAAATCAGGATGGCGTTGTATCAACACTTGATCCGGATGGTGAAGTTTCAAAAAGATTCGAAGAAATCGTTGGTAAAATTAAAGAAGAATTTCTTACAGAAGAGTAATGTAGCTGACGCTAGCTATATTGATTAGATATCCTAAACAATTAGGATCATCTACTTTTTCTATTTTTTTAATCATAAAGTCTTTATTTTCACTCATTTCATTTAAGTCATAGTATTCCATTCCACGTTCATATTCGATTGAATCCGTAAAGATTGGAATGACATATTCTCCATCATTTCCATAGGGAATTGTAAAATATTCATTGTTTTCACTTGATATGATAAAGATATTGTCTTTCAAATAATCTTTAATTTCGTTGTCTGTCTTTTCAATCATTTCCTGGTTATTGTTTTCCTCATGCAGGTAAATCATATTGATTAATTGCTTTAATTCCGGGTGTTTTAT
>CACYVR010000133.1:3669-7989 GCA_902777885.1 uncultured Methanobrevibacter sp. | reverse complement strand
TTTAAGAAACAGAGTTAAAAACTCTTTAGCACAAATTGATGTTCAATTAAAAAGAAGAAATGACTTAATACCGAATTTGGTTGAAACCGTAAAGGGTTATGCCTCACACGAAAAAGGAGTTCTTGAAGAAGTTACAACTGCACGTGCAAATGTAATGAATGCATCAACAGTTAAAGAAACAAGTGAAGCAGACAATCAGTTGACCGGTGCTTTAAAATCTTTATTTGCTGTTGCTGAAAATTACCCTGACTTAAAAGCAAACAGCAATTTCCAGCAATTGCAAACCGAATTAAGTGATACTGAAGATAAAATCGCTTATTCAAGACAATTCTACAACGACACCGTATTGATGTATAACAATGCATGTCAACAATTCCCATCAAGCATACTTGCAAGACTTTTCGGATTTAAAGAGTCAGAATTCTTTGAAACAGATGAAGCATCAAGGGAAGTGCCAGAAGTAGAATTCTAATGGAGAAAAAATGAACCATAAGAAAATAGCTGTAGCAATAGTGTTATCATTAGTTATACTGTCTACAGCTAATGCAATTTATGCCGCAGACAAGGAGTACAGCATCGTTAATGCGATAATTGACCTGACTGTTCAGGACAATGGGATTTTGAGTGTTAATGAAAGCTACACATATTCTTTTAAAGGTACGTTCAATGGAGTCTATCGGGACATTCCCCTGAAAGATGGAGAAAGCATTGATGATTTGAAGGTTTCGATTGACGGAGCCTACGGAGATTACAAAGTATCTGACAATAATGGAGAAAAACGCATAACAGTGTATTTATGGGCAGATAAAGAACATACCAAAAAAATCAATGACCGGGAAGTGACCGTTAAATACTCATACAACATGAAAAACGTTGTAACGAAATATAATGATATCGCATCACTTCACTACCAGCTGTGGGGTAAAAATTGGGACTGCAACGTTAAAAAACTGACTGCAAATATTCATTTGCCTGGAAATAAGGATAATACATATTATTTAAACCCTGAATATTACACCATGAGCGATTCGATTGATGGAAACACAATACATGCGGAAACGAAAAACATACCGAAAAAGAAATTTTACGAACTGCAAGTATTGATGCCATTGGACGACTTTAAAGATGCAACTTATGCCAAACATGTAAATTCAGATGCTAAAGAACAGATTATGCATAAACAGGCCGAATATAAAGGCAACGTTAACTTTTGGGGAAGCGTATTCAACACATTGAGCATACTGTGTCTTCTCTCGCCCCTGTCATTAGTTGTGGTCTATTTGAAATACGGTAGAGAGCCTAAAGTAGATTATGAAGGAATCTATGAAAGGGAACTGCCAACAGACGATTCGCCGGCTGTAGTTAATGCTCTTCTTAACCGAAGCCAGATCGGGGAGCCTGATATGAAAGGTTTTGAAGCTACAATAATGGATCTGATTGACAGAAAAATATTAAAAATGGATATCGTTGAAGCGGAACACACCTCAGATTTGATTCTGAAATTTGATAATACCGAACTCGACGGATTGTCACATAGTGAAAAGAGTGCATATAGCATATTGGAAAGATTTAGTGATAACGGCATACTGAATGTAAGCAGATTATCATCCAAATTAAACAATGAATACAACGGTAAACTTTTCCTATCCAAATTTAATGAATGGAAGGAAATTGTGGAACATGAGGAAATTGGAGAAAGCAGATTATCCAAATACTTCAATAACAAAGGAAGCAATTTTTCAAAAGGATTTTCAATATTCGGAATAATCACTTCAATAATACTATTCATTGCATGCGTACTTTCAAACCATCCTGCATCAACCACATTGCTTTATGTATCCATATTTTTATTCATTATTTCAATAGTAATTTTATTTATTCCGAACGATATTTTTGGACAGTGGACTTATGAGGGTCGTATCTACTATCTCAAATGGAGAAACTTCAAGAAGTTCTTATCAGACAACAGTTTAATTAAAGAACACCCTCCGGAATCAATAGTTGTGTGGAACAAGTACCTTGTTTATGGAACCGCTCTTGGAGTAGCAGATAAGGTTTATGAGTCCATGAAACTCCATGAACCTACCGTATATGATGACGGCTACTATGACCTATACAGATTCCATTCATACTCAGGTTTGATAATGCTCAACAGCGCATTCAACACAGGAGTATCTGCAGCAAACCCATCATCCAATGGCGGCGGAGGAATCGGTGATATCGGAGGAGGTTCCGGTGGAGGAGGTGGAGGAGCTTTCTAGCTTCCCACCATTTATTTTTTTTAATCTTTTTTTAGAGAAATAGTTATTTTATTTGAAATTACAGCACTTCCATACTGTGAAGTGATTATATACTCACCAGGCATCAGATTAATGTTTAGACTGGCTATTCCTGATGAATTAGTGTATCTAGTGTAGAATACGCCATTAATATTAAATGTTATTCCGGCATTTTCCAAGGAATTGCCTTTACCGTCAACCAGTTTTGCCCTGAATTGCGTTCCGTCTTTATATGCCATGTCAATCTCATCGGCCGTTAAAACCGGCAGTACTGTGATATTATATGACATCATCAATCCCGTCAACAGATCTAAAGCATTCAGTATGTATTCACCAGGGTTTAAGTTAATGTTTAAACGGGCAGTTCCGTTTTCATCACTTATGCGGGTATAATTAGCGCCATTAATTTCAAATGTTACGGTTTCATTAGCTGCACCAACATCAGCTCGAATTTAGAATAATCCTTATAAAATTGTAATATGATGTAGATATGGTTAAATCAAAATAGAAAAAATGAAACATACAACAACATAATAAAATAAAGAGTTAACTAAACAATAGTTTAGATAATTAATTATAATAATCTTAATAGAAAAAAGTTATTTCCATAGCCTCGGATACACATCAGGTTTCATGAATACCTTAGAAACATTAACTACAAAACCACCTTCAGCAGCTAAAATCTCATCGGCAAAAAACATTGAGTTTCCAGCCCCTACAAGCTCGCCTTTCAAGGTTTCAATGGCTACAATATCTCCCTTTTTAATATCATCAGATAAATAGGCAACTCCGCCACTTGCAAGATCTGCCCCATGACATATTGCATCAACTGCTGAATCTTTAATTATGACCTTTGGCAGATAATCCGCTGCCCTCTCCATCGGCATTATTGCTTCACGCAAATATGATTCATCACCATCTTCAATCCAAAAATGATATGCATCAGTTACATCCTGCAACGTTACCAGATTTTCACGTTCACGAAAAGAACCTACCTGCGTTCTTCTAAGTTCTGCCATATGTGCACCAACGCCTAATGCTTCACCTATATTATGGCAATAGGTTCTGACATATGTTCCCGCTTCACATCCTATTCTAAATAAGACGTCACGGCCTTTAATTTCATAAATTGTAGAATAATAAACGTTACGGGTTCTTAATTCACGTTTAACAGCAGATTTGACAGGCGGCAATTGAAATATTTTTCCAGTGAACTCTTCAAAAACACGTCTGATTTCACTTTCAGGCACTTCTGAGTGAAATGTTAATAAACAGACATATTCCTTTGGAGCGGTTAATAACAATTGTATTGCACGGGTTGCATCAGCCAAGCCTACAGGCAAAACACCGGTAACCTTGGGATCCAGCGTTCCTCCATGACCAGTCTTATCCAATTTTAAAATGCGTTTTACCCATGAGTCGACTTCATGGGATGTTGGTCCGGAAGGCTTATCCAAATTGATAACTCCTTTAGAAATATAATCAGTAATTTCTCTTTCTTCAGGTTTGCATCCATATTCTGGATTTGTAATGGATTTGGATTTTGTTATTAAATTAGTTTTCATGAATTAAACCTTATTAAAAAAAATAGTATTAAAAATAGTAAAAAATAATGAATAAAGTTAATTATTCTATAAATCAGCTAAAGCTGCTTTGATAGAGTCAGCGTCGCCAGAAACATCGATAGTTTCTTCAGTTGGTTCTAAGTGAGCAATATTACATCTTCTGTTTTTAACAGCTTCACCAATAACTTCTACAAAGTTTTCATCGATGATTTCAACGATTGCACATTTTTCACCAGCTTCTCTTCCAGCAGTTTTAACACATACTCTTCCTACTTCGATTGATGCCATTATATCACCTTTAATGTTGTTAAAATGATTTCTGATACTTCTTCGGGATTGAATGTACCAGTATTAATAATTAAATCATAAATATCCATATTTTTAATGTCAATATTATGAATATCCATGTATCTTAAAGCTTCACTTTTTTCACGAGTAATTATTTCTTCGCTTGCTAATTCTACAGATTTTGACTC
>CACYVR010000133.1:0-3640 GCA_902777885.1 uncultured Methanobrevibacter sp. | reverse complement strand
CCAAAGTTTTAAATCAGCTTCAACAAAATAAGCAGATAACCTGCCTTCAACTATTAAATTATCTGCAGATTTAGCCAGTTCAGCTTGTCTTTTATCAATTTCTTTGTCTATATCATCATTACCTTCGGCAAACTCGCTGAATTCCAGAACAGACATGCCCTTTTCACGAGCCATATCCCTGAATACAGATCCTGCAGAAATATAATCAATGCCTAATTTTTCACTGAGCAATTCTGCTGTGGTTGATGTTCCAGTACCGGCTAATCCGCCTATAGTAATAATCATTATTTTCTAGCCTCTTGTTTGAAATGTTTACGCATACATTTAGTACATAAGTACCCACCGTAAGGGCGGCTAGGTCTTTTAGCAGTTTTTGAAAGTTTACCAATTTCATATGGACGTCCGCGAGGAACTCCATGTAAGACAGCACCACACTCAGCACAGACGTGCTTAGATGGTTTTTTCTTTTTATATCTTAAAACATTATCTCCACCAGGAGTGTTTTTTCTCATTCTTTTATATGATCTTGATCTAAACCTATTCGCAGGCATTTAATCACCTTGATTAATTTAATAAAAAATTTAATAATTGTGTAATAGCGTATTCAATATAGAATACTATTATATATATAGTTCATCATTAATAAATATATAAGATTCAAGGGTTAAATTAGAACCCTTGTTTGAATCCTAAGAATTTTCTTAATATTTGACTCATACCAAAAGTACAAATCATATACCATAATAACCAGCCAATACCGTATGGAATAGTAGCTTTTCCTCCATATAAAAATTGACCAATGAAATGCCAGAATGGAGTTAAAGTAAGCCAATATGCAGGAGCAGGTAAGATTAAAACTAACTGACTGATGACAGAAGTTCTCATCCAGAAGAAAATTAAAATAATCGGAACAAAAGTAACCAACATAGGTTTGAATGATTCCATCATTACTGCATTCTGATTTTTGAGCATTTCTGTTTGTTCAGCCTGAAGTTTGGCAAGTTCTTTTCCATCTCCTTTCTTTTGAGCTTCCCTCATTTTTGAAGAAAGTTCTTTTGATTTTCTTTGGTTTTCATTAACCTTCTCCTGATCAACCAAATATTTGTTAGCAATAGTTGTAATCAAAGAAACAATAAATGCAATAACCAATACTGTCAATGCAGGATTTTGTGGATTAGGATCCATTGCAAGTAGTGGATTGAATAATGCATTCAGAGCATTTAATACTCCACCACTTAACATACCAAAAATATCAGCCATATTACTCACCTATTTTAAAACTTCAACCATTTTTGATATTGTTTGAGGTAAATGATTATCATGGTTTGCAATGATTTTAACAGTAGCTCCAGTTAATGTTGCATATGCCATTGAAGCAGCCCTATTCATTTCTTGATGTAATTGAATATCGCTGGCTTTTTCAACATCACGGGAACGAGTATCATCATTCATTCTTCTGTATATAATCTCATCAGGATTTGCTTCAACCATAATAAATAAATCTGGTTGCAATTGTTCTAAAACCCATATAGGAAGACCTGGTAAAAATCCGGAAGGAGTGCTGATAGTACAATGAGTATCAACAATGACATTGTCTTCCTTGGATCTTTCTTTGATTCTTTTAGCAGCTTTAGCTTGAATCTCTTTTTGAGTTTCAGCAGGTAATTTTCTTAAAGCATCCCTATCTTCTACAATATTTTCCTCAATTGCAAGTTCAGTCATTATGTCCCCATAGTTTAAATGTACATAATCAACTTCATCAAGAGCTTTATTAAGTACAGTGGTACTACCTGAACCTGGAATTCCCGTTAATACTACTAATTTCAATTTAACCCCTCATTTAAAAATATGTGGAGAAGATTAGTCTCCTCCCAAGAATTTTCTGAGTAGTGGATTTGATGACATCAATTGTTCTTCTGCCATTTCTTCATAAAGCTTATGTATAATACCTACAGTAAGCAATACACCAGTACCTCCACCTAAAGCACCGGTTAAGTCTGCAAAGAATGCAATGAGACCTACATATAAACCACTTAAAATGGTAAGTGCAGGAATATATTTTTTCAAAATTTTATATAATTGACGTTTACTACTTCTGAAACCAGGTATCTGAATACCTGAATTATAAAGCTGTTCTGAGATTTTTTTAGCATTCAATCCACTGATTTCAACCCACAGGTATGAGAACAGTACACAACAGCACAGGAAGAATATTGCATATACAAGAACGTGAAGCGGTTCTGTAACGAAATAATATAGTCTATTCGGGGTTGACAAGAACCATGCAATACCACTTACAGCCTTACCGTTTTCGATTTGACCTAAAATAGGGAATCCAATTTTTTGGAAAACATTTGCCAAAAGTGAAACGTTAACCAGAAGTGCACTGGTCAAAATAACCGGCATGTTACTTGCATAAACGAATTTTAATGGATATTTACCAACAGAACCTCTGATTCTTCCGTGTCCTCTGACTGAACCATGGGAAATTGGAATTTCGACACGAATTGATTCCCCATATACAACAACTGCAAATACACAGAACGTTGCAAACAATGGAATTAACAATGAGAAATTAGCTGAACCCATAGCAATGGATTGGATAAATGCTGGAATTGCACCGGTTAATATTCCATCAGTTCCAGGGAAGAAATTAAATGTTCCGACAAGAATAGCCTGACATACACCAGCAGCAATGAATAAACCGATACCACTACCGAATCCCCATTTTGAAACAACTTCATCCAAATAAATTACTAAAACTGCACCAATTACAAGTTGAAGGAATAATACACCAAGATAAGAATTATCAATAGGTACTAAGTTACCAGTTAATACTAAAACACCAGCTTCAAACATTGTAAAAACAATAGATAAAAGCTTCTGGGTAGCTTGAAAGTGAGACTTATCCTTATGTGATGAAAGATCCAAATCCAAAAGATTGGAACCGACTAACAATTGCAATACAATAGATGCAGTAACAATAGGACCAATTCCTAAAGTAAGAATTGAACCAAAACTTCCAGCCATAACTGCCCTTAAAGCAGCGAAATTATCTACAGCCGCAGAACTTAAACCATATAATGGTATTTGAGTTAAAAAGTAATATAATACCAAAATAAGAGCAGTCCATTTAAGTTTTTCATTAAAATCTTCATTGTGAACAGGAGATTTTACTTCAGGTAAAAACTTAAACAATGGCTCTAATACTTCGAGTGATGACATTTTATTCCTCTAAAAAATTTAAAGAGAAAAACTATAATTCTATAGCTTCTCCTCCTACTTCTTCAATTTTTTCAATAGCAGATGCTGAGAATTTTGGAGCGGAAATTTTGAAAGTTTTAGAGATTTTACCTTTAGCTAAAACTTTATCGTAACCTAAATCAGTTACATCAATGACAATTGCATCTCCATCCATGGATGCTTTTCCACTAGCAATTAAATCATCTGCTTTTTCTTCCAAGTAACTTAAGTTAACAGAATTAACTTTTTTAATCATTTTTTGAGGTCTTTTAAAACCGTTTTTACCGAAATGATCTGGGTCATGGATTACAGTCCAGGTCCAGTGTTGTTTTCCGGCTCCAGCTTTACCTTTTCCACCTTTGTTACCTGCACCTCTACGTTTTTTAGTACAGCCTCC
>CACYVR010000132.1 GCA_902777885.1 uncultured Methanobrevibacter sp. | reverse complement strand
TAATTATTTTAATAATATTTTTTAAATATATTATCATAGGTTGTGTTAATTTTGTCAGTAAATTGGAAAGTCTGTGATAATTGTCACCGTGAATTAAATGTTTCAGATGAGATATGCCCATATTGTCAAAATGATTCTTTTGAAGAATTGGACGAGTCAATAAATTCTGAAATTGAAGAATTATTTGAATATTGTGATTTGATAGATAATCGCGGGAATTATGATGAGAACTTAACGCCGATTCTTGCAGATTTCATGTCACGAAATGGTACTGTTAAAGATCTGGTTCAATCTAATCTTGCTGATTTTTTAATGTTTATAGCTGTTAAGGGAGATTCATTTTCCCCGGACAAGTTAGTATTTATAAAGAATGTTTTGAAATTGGATTTTGAGTTGGATGAATTGTACCTGTTGCTGATGAAGGGATTGGATGAGGATTTCATGACATATCTTCCAAGTTCATTTAAAATATTTTATGAAAATGACCTCTTTCACAAAGATTTTCTTGAAAGCAAAAATCTGGAAGGATATATGGAAAAACTCTTTGAAATTTATCGCAATTTGGGCAATGCCTTTTTGAAATTTGATAATTCTACAGAACCTAAATCATATGCCGTTTTGGACAAGTATATGAATTGTCTGGCAAAACATATTGTCAGATTTAAACGTGATTACCCGACAGGCAATTTTAAGGAGCCTTTCAATGATAATCATGTCAATAGAGTATTGGAACTTTTAAAAAACTGTCAAAACATCGATGATTTTCATGAAAACTTTATAGCCAATTCCAAGGATTGGATTAACCGTGCGATTGATGGCGATGAGGAATATGATGATTTCTATAAGGAATTGTCAAGAAAAAGGCCTGATGTTGTAGCTGAAATATTGATGTCAAGTGATGATGTTGTTAAAATTGATGACGGAACTTTTCAAAAGAACTCTGAAGAGGAAAGCGAAGAAAGTTTGCAGGATTTGCTTGATGAATTGAATAGTCTGGTTGGTCTTGAAGCGGTTAAAAAGGAAGTAAACTCCCTTGTCAATTTAATCCAAATCAGAAAAATCCGTCAGGAACGTGGAATGAAACAGCCTCCAATGTCACTTCATCTGGTGTTTTCAGGAAATCCCGGAACCGGAAAGACAACTGTTGCAAGGCTTCTTTCAAAAATCTATGCAAAATTGGGCGTTCTGTCAAAGGGACACCTGATAGAGACAGATAGAAGCGGGCTGGTTGGAGGTTATCTGGGCCAAACAGCAATCAAAACCCAGGAAGTGATTCAAAGCGCAATGGGTGGAATACTCTTTATTGATGAGGCTTATACTTTAACTCCAAAAAACAAGGAAGACGCATATGGTCAGGAAGCTATTGACACTATCCTAAAGGCCATGGAAGATCATCGTGACGATTTGATTGTCATTGTTGCCGGATATCCTGGACTTATGGATAACTTTATTCATTCAAATCCAGGTTTGGAATCCAGATTCAATAAGTACATTTTCTTTGAGGACTATAATCCCGATGAACTTTATGGAATATTCATCAGTATGTGTGATAATACAAGTCTTAAACTTGATTCAAAGGCTGATGAGTATCTTAAGGGGTTATGTGAAGATTTATACAATACTCGCGGTGATAATTTTGCTAATGGTCGTCAAATCAGGAATATCTTTGAGAATGTGTTGACTGCACAGGCAAACAGGTTATCCAGTGATTTGGACATTACTGACGATGAACTTATGACAATCTGTTTAGAAGATTTTGAATTTGAGTAAATGTTATTTTTTGTTAAACTAAAAATCACTATTTTTTTAAATAATGATTGATAAATATTATAATTGGAGATGTATATCATGACTGATTTAAAAGGTTCAAAAACTGAAGAAAATTTACAAGCAGCATTTGCTGGTGAGTCCCAGGCTCACACTAAATACCAATATTTTGCTTTAAAAGCTAAAGAAGAAGGATATGTTCAAATCCATGATATTTTCATGGAAACTTCCAAAAATGAAAGGGAACATGCTAAAATTTGGTATAAACTTTTGCATGATGAAGAAATTCCAGACACCATTGCTAACTTAAATGCAGCAGCTGATGGTGAAAACGAAGAATGGACTTCAATGTATAAGGAATTTGCTGAAACCGCTCGTGAAGAAGGTTTTGCTAAAATTGCTTTCTTATTTGAAAAAGTTGGTGAAATCGAAAAAGAGCATGAAGAAAGATACAGAACTTTACTTGCTACTGTTGAAAACGAGACTGTTTTTGCAAAAGAGGAAGCTGTTGAATGGAAATGTGAAAACTGTGGATTTATCATGAAAGGTCCTAATGCTCCTGAAAAATGTCCTGTTTGTGGATATCCTAAAGCACATTTCGAACAAAGAGCTCAAAATTATAAATAATTTTATTTTTTGTAAAATAAGAGATAATAATAGGTGTTTAATGGTTGATAAACACCTAATTTGACTTTTTTTAGGAAAAATTGGCAGATATTTTTCCTGTGTTTTTTTTTGAATTAGAAAATTGTGGAAACTAATTCAAATAATTTAATTTTGGTAATGTTTTTTAAGCAATGTGTTTTCTTTTTTTTTATTTCACATCACTATTTAATAATGTTGTAAGAAGTAGTATATAAATGTTTCGTTATTTTTTAGGCATACCTAAACTTTTTGGTTAGGTTAATATAAAAAATAACTATTGTTATATTAATGTAGTTTCCCCTCATATATAAATATAACTATTTCTATAAAATTAAATAATGTTTGATGGAGAAGTATTAAAAGATTATTTAATCGGTGAGGGTATTTCAAAAGTGGGTTTTACTAAGGTTAATCTTAGTGAATTTCCAAGTCTGGACTATGGTGTAGCTCTTGTTTTGAAACTTCCAAGGCAAGCTATTCAATTACTTCTTGATGATGAGTTCAAGAGATATTGGAAGATATTCCACAATCAAATCGATATTCTCACAGATATAGCACTTAAAGCCGAGAGTTTAATTAAAGATAATGGATATGATGCATTTGCATTAACGATGCAGAGAAATGAATGTGATATGGAAAAACTGTTGTCAAAACTTCCATATAAGACTCTTGCAACAACATCCGGTTTGGGATGGGTTGGCAGGTCAGCTCTTTTTGTCTGTGAGGAATATGGTTCTGCCGTTGCACTTTCGGGAATCTTAACTGACATGCCTCTGGATGTGGGTCAACCCATTACAGATTCCTATTGTGATGACTGTGAGGAATGTCAAAAGGCATGTCCTGTTGATGCAATCAATCCTAAAAAATGGAATTCAAGACTAAATCGTAGTGACATTATTGACATTGAAGCATGCAGTGAATATGTCATTGATCAGTTCAAATCAGGATTGGGCTGCAGTAAATGTCTAAGTAATTGCAGGTTAACACAGGAATACTTTAAAAATAAGAGATAATAAGGCGTTTTTTTGGCTTAAACGCCTTTACTTTTTTGAAAAAAATTCGTTTGGCAGAAAATTTTTTTCTTTTGAATTAGAAAATTGTGGAAAAAACTAATTCAAATTAATGATTTTTGGAGATTGTATTAGTTTCGACTAATAATGTAAAAGCAATGTGTTTTTTAGGTTATCCTAAACTTTACATCACTACTAATAGGTAGTTGCTTCTACTATATAAAACTTTCTGATTTTTTTAGGTTCTCCTAAAATTTAGACACAAAACTTTATATGTATCAACTTATAAATAATTTAAACACAAGATATATACCAAGAGGTGATTTCATGGAAAGTGAAAAAATTGATATAATATTTTTAATCGATAGGAGCGGTTCAATGTACGGGTCTGAAAATGATACCATCGGAGGATTCAACTCATTCATTGCAAAACAAAAAAAGAATGAAACCAATGCAAGAGTAACAACAATTCTTTTTGATCATGGATATGAAGTGCTATACAAAAGAAAAAATCTTTATGATGTTGATGACCTGACCACAAACGAATACTATGTAAGGGGTTCAACAGCACTTTTGGATGCAATCGGAAGAACCATAACCTCAATGGACAGGGAAGTTGAAAATAAGGTTCTCTTTGTAATCACGACAGACGGCTATGAAAATTCATCAAAGGAGTTTACACGCCAGCAAATTAAAAACATGATCAACAGTCATAACTGGGAATTCATCTACCTGGGTGCAGATATCGATTCTTATGCCGAAGCATCAAGCATTGGAATTAGAAAAAGTTCAGTATCCAATTACAAGAAAAGCAAAGAAGGAATCGATACGATGTATGACTGCCTCAGCGATGCTACAATATTATATTCAAAAAACGAAGAATTGGATGCATCATGGAAAAAAAAGCTTGAAGAGTAATCAAAATGTGCAAAAATACCCTTGCCCCTCCCAAGGCAGGGGATGAATTGCACTTTTGGCCATATTATTTTTTTTATTTATTTGATTACAGTCGTTTTAACATACTAAATACATTTAATATACGGAAATGGGGGATTAACTCCACAACTCCTATATCTTTATATATTATTAATGTTAATAGTATTTTTAACCGAGTTTTAAACGTGATTTATATGACTGACAAAAAATTATTAAAAGATTACACTAAGGAAGAAATAGCTGAATTTAGCTCTCTTGAAAAGGAAGCTTATGAAAAAGCAAATAAGTTAAATAAAGAATTCATTCATATAGAAAGCCTTTTAAATGATTTAACCGAACATTGGAAGGAATATTTCATATTTCTGGAAAATCAAAAAATATCCAAAATCTGTGAATTTTATGGTGATAAGACTGCTCCTTTCGATGATGAATTACGTGAAGTAATCGCAGCTAACTTAAAATCTTCTTTAAATGGTGTTCATAAGTCTGTAAATTATAACACTAAAAAAATTGATGTAGGAAGAATAATTGATAGATGAGTGTTTATTTACACTTAAACCTACTCCTTTTTTTTAAGATATTATTTTATTCCATCTGAACTTCTCTCCAGCATAATAACTGATTAATATTGAGGCAATGGAAGTCAATGCATAGATAATTACAACATCAAGAGATGTAACTGCCAAAAAGAAGCACAATCCAATTATTTCTACCAGATAAAATATTAATGAGTTGCTGTTGTTGATAAAAGTGAATATTCCCAAAACAATCGGCGTAAATACAATAGCCAAGATAAAGCCTAAAACATGAATGAAAGGATAGATATTGCCCACGTTCAGGTTAAATAGATGGATGAATAGAAACATCTCAACTGCAGTCATTATAAATCCAAAAACACCTCCTGCAATGGCCTGAGACATTGTATGCTTTTTTAAAGTAACTCGAGACCAGATTAAAACAGGATATATCATGCCCAATACTGCACCGGCAGGACCTAAAAGAATAATCAACGCACATACAGGACCGCTCATGCCTGTGGTATGGACGCTAATTTTCCATTTGCTTGTAATCAACATAATAATAAATGTATTGATGGAATAGCATAATAACAGGAAGGTCAAAAAGTCGTTCAATCCTAATGATAATGAAATTACAAATCCGATAAAGTAGGAAATAGTTCCAACAATCAATGGAGTCTTACGGTCTTTTCTGTTGGATATGTCCTTGTCGTTACCTGTTTTTTTAGCCCAATAGAGGATGATGGCCATTGGCAAAATGGAAGTAAAGATAATAGAAATCAGTTCAAGGACTGGAAACTTCCCTAGATTGTCCCATGATAGGGTCAGGCATATTATAAGAAATAACGGTATGCAGATAATCGGAGGATTTGTAAGATTTGAAACAGTTTTTGCCAATCTTAATTTTGAATTCATAAGGTATTATATAAAATTTCATGCTTTTAAATGTATCTTTTAAAAAATCGAATTGAATATGGTCAATTTCAAAAAAATAATATTCTTCAAATGCTACCAAAAAGTTTATTATATTTTATATCCAATATTATAATGTATGTTTAATCGGCGATTTAGCGAAAACCAAGCGGTCGTCGATTGCATATTAACTTTATTAATCAAGTCACCAAATAGTTATAATTATGAAATTGAATTATCTTCTTGAAGGCAGGGGGGATAAAACGATTGTTTTCATTCATGGACTTTCAAACAGTCTTGACTATTGGCGAATTCTGTCTGCACAATTGGGTGAAAAATATAGGATATTACTATATGATCTTCGGGGTCACGGCAAAACGCCATATAGTCCATTTACAATGGATTTACTTGTGGAAGACCTCCATGATTTACTCCTAAATCTGAACATTAGCAAAGCTAGTCTTGCTGGTCTGTCATTGGGGGGAAATGTTGCATTGTCTTTTGCATTAAAATATCCTGGTATGGTTGAAAAATTGGTTTTAATGTCCACTTTCAGTGAAGTTGATGACACGTTAAAATCAAGGTTTGGGGAGTTTAAGACAGCTGTAAGAAACTCTTACGAAGAGTTCTATGATGTCATAATGGACTATGTTTTGCCTGAAGATATCTTGAATGAAAACCGTGAACTTCTTGAATTCTATAAAAAGGAGGCGGCCAAAAGTGCAAATCAAAAGGCCATTGAAAATGGAATAGACATAGGTCTTGACTTTTATGTTACGCCTAAGTTGAAATACCTATCCTGTCC
>CACYVR010000131.1 GCA_902777885.1 uncultured Methanobrevibacter sp. | reverse complement strand
CCGGATTCATAGTCTGCTTCAAAGGCCAGCATCAGTGAATTTGGAAATGGCCAGGACTGGCTCTTTTTGTAAGTCAGATTTTTGATTTTGATTCCGACTTCTTCTGCTACCTCTCTGTGGACTGCCTCTTCTATTGACTCACCAGGCTCTACAAAACCTGCAATCAAAGCATATCTGATGGTATCATGATATGAATGTTGTGCCATAAGCAGTTTGTCCTCATTTCTAATGGCCACAATAATTGCAGGAGCGATTCGTGGATAGTGGACTTGACCGCATTCAGGGCATTTTAACATCATGTCTTTTTCATCTATTTGTGTCCTTGTTCCGCATCTTCCGCAAAATTTATGTGATATATACCAATCGTTGACTAAAACGGCTTTTGAACCCATCATGTATAAATCATGATTAAATTCATAAACTTCCATTAAATCAAAGCCCTTCTCAAAATCAGCATTCACAACAAAACAGTCTTTGGATTTGTATTTTCCAATGTATAGGCAAAAATTAACATCAAAATCATCAATATCTCTAATCAATTCTTTATTGTCTAGATATAGTTCTCTATTTTCGTTAAATAAAAAATAATATGCGTCATCGCTTGTGTATGAATCACTAAAATCGATTTCATAATCTTCATAAAGGGACTTTTCAATCATGATATACTATTTGCTTTAAATTATATATTAAATAAACTACATAATGTATAATGGTGATATTAAATGGTATCTGAAAATATGGAAAAAGCATTAAATGCTCAATTAAACGCTGAAGTGTACTCTGGATATTTATATTTATCTATGGCGGCTTATTTTGAAGACGAAGACTTAGCAGGATTTGCTAACTGGATGAGAGTACAAGCAGAAGAAGAATTAGAACATGGTATGAAATTTTATGATTACATTATCAGAAGAGGGGCTTCTGTAACCCTAACAGCAATTGAAGGACCTCAAACTGAATGGGATTCTCCTTTAGCTGCATTTGAACATGTATTAAGTCACGAACAAATGGTTACTGGTTTAATCAATGATTTAGTAAACTTGGCTATTGAAGAAAAAGACCATGCAACCAACAATTTCTTGCAATGGTTTGTTGAAGAACAAGTTGAAGAAGAAGAAAATGCAATGGAATTACTCGCTAAAGCTAAATTGGCTGATGGCGACAACAGATTAATTTATGAATTAAACAAAGAATTAGGTGAACGTTCACCTTCTAATGACTAGATTAACTTCTAGTCTATCTTATTTTTTTGGTGTTAAAATGAACTATTCCGAAGGCCCTACCTATGAGGCTCAAGTCGATTCCAGCAAATACGACTCAGAATTGATTGGTGAAAATGATTTGGGAAGAGTATATCTTCACGGTCCTTTTGGAGATGAGAGTTCTGATGTTAAAATAGCTTATGTTATTGGAATGCATCCTCTTGAAAGCAAGTCCCACAGGGCATTGTTCGATGAGTTGATGTCAAGAAATGACCTGAAACATTGCTATTATCTATATAATATTCATGTCAATAATCCAAATAGTGAGACTGAAGGCCGTCTTGAAGGTCAGCTATTGGCTCAGGAATTCATTAAGGACGATATCATTGATAAAAAATATGATTTGTTTTTAGATATTCATTCAAATAGAGGTTCACGAGGTCCCGGAGAATATAAGATAACCAATTTTGTATTTGCTCCAGGCTTTGATGATGATTCAACAAGATTTGTGAATTATATCATCGATTCTATTGAGGAATTGGTTTATTACGCTCCCGAATTTAGATCAAGTCCACCGTTTATTACAGAACCGACGGCCAATGAGGGAATACCTACAATTGTTTATGAGTGTTATAGTTATGAGCCAATGAATGTTACACGTAGTTTAGCTTCTAAATTAGTTAATTGTATTGATGATTATGTTTTTATCTAGAAAACAACTGTTTTATTTAGGGATAATTATTTTAATAATCTTTGATTTAGTATTACTATTTTATGTAACATTTTATCCGGTAGATTTATTTTTTAAAAACACAATATACTCTTTTGATGTTGTAGTATGTCTTATTTTGTGGGCAGAGTTTATCTATAGCTATTTGCATTCAAAAGACAAAAAACAATATTTAAATGATAATTTTTTAAGTATTACAGGAATGCTGCCCTTGGACTTCATGTTTTTAAGAGCGTTAAGACTAATTAAGTTAGTTAATTTCATTAAGAAATTTGCGCTGACTCATGAAAGTGAAGTTATTGAAAAATTCCTGAAAAGAACTCTTTTGGATAAAATCATTTCAATTTCTATAATATTCATTTTCATTATTGCAATTTTAATAAGGTTTTTTGAAAATGATATAAATGATATTTCAACAGCATTATGGTTTACATTTGTAAGTATGACAAGCACAGGTTATGGTGATATTGTTCCGACTACTTTTTCAGGCAGATTAATAGGAATAATTGCCATGATTGGTGGAATACTTATTTTTTCAACTCTTACTGCAGTAATATCTTCAATTTATGTTTCAAAAATCAGTAGGGATAATCACAGTAATTTGGAATCAAAAATAGAGGATTTGACATCGGAAATTGAAAAGTTAAATAAGAAAATTGATGATTTAAAAAATGAAAAGGATTGAGATTAAATCTCAAATCCACCGTCTACTTTTATAATCTGTCCGTCAATGAATGCAGAGTCATCACTTGCGAGGAACAATGCAACACTTGCAATGTCTTCAGGTTGACCGCATCTTTTAACAGGACATTGGTCAATCATTTGCTGTAATGCTTCAGGTCCACCGATACTGTCCACCATTGCAGTATGGATTAAACCTGGTGCAATACCATTACATCTGATTTCAGGACCTAATTCCCATGCAATGGATCTTGTAAGACCCATCATAGCATGTTTACTGTCGACATATGCTGCAAATCCGTGGTGCGCTCCAAATGAAGCTACAGAACATGTATTTACAATGGTACCTTTACCTTTTTCTTTCATTACTGGTGCTACTAACTGTGTTAAAAGCAATGCTGAGGTTACATTTACGTTAAATATTTTGTTCCACTCTTCAATGGTTAAATCCATTAATGGGGACATGCTTAACATTCCGGCATTGTTGAATAACACATCAACTGTTCCATAGGCTTCCATTGTTGTGTCAAATATTTTTTGGATGTCATCCAGGTTAGCCATATCGGCAATTACATAGATTCCTTCTCCTCCGGCTGCTTTGATGTCATCAACAACAGCTTTTGCTCTTTCTTCATTTCTTCCTGTTACTACTACTTTTGCTCCTTCGGCTGCAAATAATTTTGCTGAGTCTCTACCCATTCCGGAGGTTGCACCGGTTATTATTGCTACTTTTCCTTCTAGTTTTCCCATTTTATCACCATTTTAAATCATGATTGTCATGATTGATAATGATATTATATTTTATTAAATATTTAAATAATATTTAAATTATGAATATATTATTAATTAAAAATGGTAATACGGTATTTTTTAGTGAATATTTTTTAAAAAGAAAAAGAGAAGTTCATAAATTATAAACTTCTTCGCTTTTAACAATTGTAATGTTATTTTTTGTTAAAACATCAATTAGGTTTTCTACATCGTCTGCATGAAGCAATAAGATAGCTTTTTCTGCTTTATCATGGGAAAATGCATAAAGGTATTCCAAATCAATGTTATTTTCTTTAATTATGTTTAAGACGCTTGTTAGGCCGCCAGGTGCATCATTCATTTCAACACCAATAATTTCGGTCATTTTAACAAGGAAATTGTTTTGCTCTAATGCGGCTTTTCCTTTTTCAGGGTCATCTACAACAAGTCTTAATATTCCAAATTCAGAAGTGTCTGCCATACACATTGCTCTAATATTAACATCGGCAACTGTAAGAACTTCTAAAGGCTTTGACAAACTGCCCATTCTGTTTTGCAGGAAAATTGATAATTGTTTTATTTTCATAAATACCACCTAATGTAAGTTTCTCTCATCAATAACTCTTTTAGCCTTTCCCTCAAATCTAGGTAATGTTTTAGGTTCTACAAGAGTTACTTTTACTCTAATGCCCGTTTCATTTTC
>CACYVR010000130.1 GCA_902777885.1 uncultured Methanobrevibacter sp. | reverse complement strand
TGGTGTTTTCAAGCTTGGAGTTTTAATTTCTTCGCTTCCAGGTATTGCATCTTTGATGCTTTTTACTGTTTCTTTGATTTCAGGAGTTTTGTCTGTGATGCCTTTTAGTGTATCTTTGATTATAGGAGTTTTTTCTTCGTCAGGTTTTTCTTCAATTGCAGGTTTTTCTTCAATTGCAGGTTTTTCTTCAATTGCAGGTTTTTCTTCAATTGCAGGTTTTTCCTCTTCGATACTTTCTGCTTTTTCTTCAACAGGTAATGATTCTTGAACAGTTTTTTCTTCTTTTGGTTCTTCAGATTCTTTTTTAATGACTGCATCGGTTATTGATTTAGTTTCTGATATTTCAGGAATTTCATCCATTTCATGCATTTTTTCAATGCTGTTTTTAATGTCATCCACATCATTATTTTCTTCTTTTTCTTTTGCTTCTTTATTCTTTTTAATGCTTTCTTTAATGTCGCTGTTGTCTTCAGCTTCTCTTTTTATGGTTTTTGATTCTTTTTCTCTTTCATCATCTTTTCTTTTAGACTCCTTAATTAACTCATCAATTGTAAACAAGTCTTTAAGTTCGGGTTTATTTTCAGTAGTTTTCTTAAATGAAATATCTTGATTTTCTTCATTTCGTTTAGTCATAATATCTCTCTGGGATTCGGTTATTGGTTCTTGGAACTTTTGAACAGTACCATCATAATTAACTAACACCTGGTTCTGTGAAGAGTAACTGATATTTCTGTTAGGTGTATTATTTTCGGGAACAATATATGGATTAAATTCTTTTTCAGCTTTTGTTCCTTCTTTTCTAAGGGTGATATCAGGTTCTTCTTCTTTTGAAAAATAGTTGGAAATAGATTTGCTGCGATCCTGTTTGCGGTTATTGTTTTCTGAAACCATTTCCTGTAAAGGATTTTGGATTGTTATGTCTTCGTATTCGATTTTTTCGTTTTCTTTATCTTTAAAGTAAATTTTCACGATTATGATGGATATTATACCAATCAAAGCTATGGCAGCCCACACTATTAATAATGTCTGATTCATTTAAACTACTTCCTATCTTTCAATTTATTATTATATATTTATCTAAATTATTTATTATATAGTTTTATATTATATTTTAAAAATTCCGATTTTAGCCTATTATTCTTTGATTATTTTCAATTTCTTTTTTGTTAATTCAATAATCCCATTATAAATAATCCAACAATTCATTTTATATATTTTAAAAATAATATTATTATTATACTGAATTTTTAATTTTATAGAGGTTTTATAATGGTTGTTAAAATAAATGAAAATTATCTTAAATTGAAAAGTAGTTATCTTTTTGTTGAAGTGGCAAGAAGAGAAGCTGATTTCGTTAAAGAAAACCCTGATGCAGATGTTATTAAAATGGGTATTGGTGATGTTACAAAACCATTAGTCCCTGCTGTCGTTGAGGCATTTCATAATGCTGTTGATGAAATGGCAAATGCAGATACCTTCATGGGATATGGTCCGGAACAAGGATACGATTTTTTGGCTGAAGCCATCATTGAAAATGATTTCAAGCCTTATGGCGTTGATTTGGATTTAAGCGAAGTATTCATCAGTGACGGAGCAAAATGTGATACAGGAAATATTCAGGAGATATTCGGCCTTGACAATAAGATTGCCGTTACTGATCCGGTTTATACCGTATATGTTGACACTAATGTAATGGCTGGAAGAACCGGCGAAATGGGCGATGATGGAATGTATGAAGGATTAACATACCTCAAATGTAATGCTGAAAATAATTTTGTTCCTGAATTGCCAAAAGAACCTGTAGATATCATTTATTTATGTTATCCAAACAATCCAACAGGTACCACATTAACTAAAGACCAATTAAAAGTATTTGTTGATTATGCTAAAGAAAATAAAGCAATCATATTATTTGATGCTGCTTATGAAGCGTTCGTCAGTGAAGATAATGTTCCACATACCATTTATGAAATTGAAGGCGCACGTGAAGTGGCCATAGAATTTAGAAGTTTTTCAAAAACTGCAGGATTTACAGGAACCCGTTGCGCATACACTGTTGTTCCTAAGGAATTGCTTGCATATGATAATGAGGGTAATGCCGTTGAAATCAATCCGTTATGGAATAGAAGACAAACCACCAAATTCAATGGAGTGTCCTATCCTGTTCAAAGAGCTGCTGAAGCAACTTACTCAGAAGAGGGTAAAGCACAAATCAGGGATGTGCTTGACTATTATATGGAAAATGCAAAAGTAATCAGAAAAAGCCTAACTGATTTGGGTCTTGAAGTCTATGGTGGTGTAAGTTCACCGTATATCTGGGTTAAAACTCCAAACGATATGGATTCATGGGATTTCTTTGACATTTTATTGAAAGAGGCAAACGTTATTGGAACTCCTGGTTCCGGATTCGGACCAAGCGGTCAGGGATATTTAAGATTAACAGCATTCAATACATTGGAAAATACAAAAGAAGCAATGGATAGAATTTCAAAATTAGAATTTTAGGTGATTAAATTTGAAAACTATTGAAGAACCAGTAGTCATTCGTGAAGGTGATTCATTTAAAGTAGTTTTATCAAAATATGGTGCAATAGCTTTAGATAAACAGGAAAACTTACATGAATTAATCGGTGATGCTGAAGGAGATTTGGATTTGGAAAAGGGCATTTTAAGTTTTGGTGACATTTCCTTTCCAGTACAGATTTTAGGATTTTACCGTGATGATTTAAATCAATGGTCATGGGCATGGGATAGTGAAGAGATTTTTGGTGCTGACTTAATCAAATCCGCTGTTGAAATGAAACAGGCAGGTATTGACGCAGGCATTCCTGAATTTTCTTCTCCGGTTATTCAATGTGATTTCAATGCATGCCATACATTAGCTATGGCAACTGTCGGAATCCTTGATTTTGATGCATATTATGCCGTCAATGAAGAGGGCATAGATATTTTTGTAGCTATTGAGAAAGGCAATATCCCTGAAGTAAACACTGTTGAGAAATTTAAAGACACTTTCTATACATTCCAAAAGAACTTTAAAGTAGATTCAAGAATGGCATTTGATGCATATACCAAACTTAAAGGATATGGCATTAAGCATCATGATGATTTTGATGTAGCATATATCGGTGAAAGCCGTATCATTGTCGGATTTACTGAAAGGAATAATGTAAGAACTATACAGATGTTTCTTGAAGAAGAGTGATTTTATGAATCAGGATTTAGTTGATGAAATAGATGAGATGCGGGATTTATTGACTAAATCAGGATTTTTTTCTAAAGATGAAACTATAGAAATTCTCGAAGATCAGTTCATAGAATATGACATTGATTTTTCCGGATATGACATTCCCGCAAATGATTTTAACAACAGAAACTTCTCTATTCTGGAGGATGCATTTAAAAGATTGGCTGAAAAATCAATCATCTGTGTTCACAACTGCGGATATGACTTCAAAGAAGGTGTTGATGACATATATGAGCTTTATGTTCATCTACTTAACAATGATTATTCCTGTGAAGGCTTTTGTTTTTATAGTTTTGAAGATGTGGAGCAGGCCATTGAGGAAAATATTTTAAAATTGACCTTTGGAGACTTTGAAAGGAATGAAAAAAAGTCTTTAAAAATAGGCAAATTAGTCTATCAGCAGTTTACTGATTCAAATCTTGAAGTCGAATGGGATGAAACGGTAAACTCGCCAATTAAAATCATTGATTTTATTTGGGATAAGAAATATGATAAAAATAAGGAATATGAAATTGAAGGAGCTTATGACATATTTACAGGTGTTTTAAATGAGAAATGATTCTTTAAAGTTAATTGAAGACGTTATTGGTAATTTTGCTAAATTGGCTTCTGTTGAAATTTCAGAAGATTCCATTTATTTGGAATTCATTGACGTTGAGCTGGGCACTCCAAAAAATGATGAGGATTTCTCATTGACTATGAGATTTGCCAAAAATTCTTTTTTAACGGTTTTTTATGATAACATTTGGGATATAGATTTCGTTTCCTCTTTCAATTATAAAAATCATTTCTTGCATGAAGAGCTTTTATTGGACGTCGGAAAAATCAGGTTCCTTGATTTTGAATATTTGAATACCTTTTTTTATAACTATCAAAAGCAAAAGGATTTCACTTTAGAAAAAGAATATGACGTTCACAATATTCGTTCAGATTTCTTCTGTCTTCTTGAATTTGGAAACATTGCTATTGTTGTCGGCGGAAATGAAATGGATTTCTTCACCCCTACATCAAAGCTTGATGATAATATCCTCAAGGAATTGTCTAATCAGTGGATGCTCTATTATTTAACTTATCATCAAAAAAGAAACATCATAAAAGACCCGATGTGTGAAAATCATCCTTTCAATAGATAATATTATCTAAATTCTTTTTTTTAATTTTAATTAATTTTTCATTATTTTACAAGTTATCATCAT
>CACYVR010000129.1 GCA_902777885.1 uncultured Methanobrevibacter sp. | reverse complement strand
CTTTTTTTATTCCAATTCATTGATTGCAGCGACTATTAATTGAATTGTAGATTCTATATCATCCATACTGCAAACACTTACTGGAGTATGTATATATCTGGTAGGAACTGACAACACACCAGTCGGAATACCTTCACGAGTTAAATGAATTGCAGTAGCGTCTGTAGTTCCACCTTCACTAACTTCCAGTTGGTAATTAATATCATTTTCATCACCCACTTTGATTAATAAATCCTTAATAAACGGATGAGTTAATATTCCACGACCGGAAGCATCAGATATAATAACTGCAGGACCTTTACCAATGACAACAGGAGCCTCTTCAGGTTTAATTCCCGGATGATCACCGGATAATGTTACATCAAGCGCAATAGCATAATCAGGATTCAACTTGAATGCAGATGTTCTAGCACCTTTAAGGCCCACTTCTTCCTGTACAGTTCCAACGCCGTAAACGGTAACATCAGCATCGATTCTTTTTAAAACTTCAATCATCACATAACATCCTGCACGGTTATCGATTGCCTTACCCATGACCAAATTATTCGGATATTGAGCAAATAATGAATTGAAAGTCATTAAATCCCCGATACGAACCATTTTTTCTGCATCTTCCTTATCTTTTGCACCGATATCAATAAACATTGAATCATAATTGACAACTTTATTTTTTTCTTCAGGTTTTGTGACGTGAGGTGGTTTTGAACCGATTACTCCAATAACATCTTCACCAACACTGCTGTGAATGGTTACAGTTTGATTCATCAGCATCTGATCGTTGATTCCACCGATTTTTGAAAATAAAATATAACCCTTATCATCAATATATTTAACCATCAGTCCAATTTCATCCATATGTGAAGCTAACATAATTTTAGGAGCTTTTTTAGAACCTTTCTTAGTAGCAATGACGTTACCTAAAGTATCACGTTCAATAGTATCTGCTACATCTTTCAATTCTCTTTCAATAATTTTAGCGACTTCATCCTCGCCACTTGACACACCAGGTGCCAAGAGAAGTTCTTTCATTAATTCCATCATATCACCAATTATTATTTTATTAATTTAATTATATATAAAAATTTATTTTAACGATTTAATTTTATTTTTTGCAACATTTCTTACATATTCATTTTCATCATTTAGAGAAACCTCTTTGAGGACTTTTATACTGACGATTTTCTTAACGCAGGCTTCCCTTACTCTCCATGATTTATCACTCTGGAGAATCTTAGTCAATTCATTTTGGTTTCTTATTTTGGAAACACATCGAACATTAATGTCCTCATGAATATTTTTCTCATAAATCTTTATTAAAACCTCTTCATTATCTATCTTATTTAAAGCCTTTAAACTGAATTCAGTATCCTTGTTGGCCAAAATAATTTCAACCAGGACCTTTAAATCATCAATATTATCCAGAGTATCTTTTCTTACAGATTCCAGTTTTGCTTCATGAAGTATTTTAATGTATGCCTCTTCTGAAGTTATTTTTTTCATCGCTTCAAGGGCAACATCCTCATGAGTCGTGTTGATAGCTATCTCAACAAAGTCATCTTCAGAAGTTAAATTTGGATTTGAAACAGCATGAGAGCGGACAAATGAATCTTCATCAGTCAGTGCAATATTGACCAATTCACGAGAATCAGTTATTTTTTTAACGGCAGTTTGTCTTGTGAATCTATCTGAATCATTTCGAACTACCTTAATTAAAACATCCTCATCATTTATCTTTTTAATAGCTTCACTACGAACTACGCTGTCATCATCATTTAAAACTATTTGAGACAATACTTCTTCATCATCTATGATTTTAACCAAATCAAGTCTGACATCAGACTTTTTAGAGTTTAATTATCTGTAATTTTTTCAAAAATAATGTTTCTTACCTTTGCATTGTCTTCCTCTTTTGCGATTTCCACCAATTTATCCTCATTTGAAATCTTATTAATGGCTGCAATTCTAACTTCACTGTCTGAATCTGTCATTGCAATCTTTTGCAGGGCATCTTCATTTGTAAATGAATCTTTTAAAACGGCATTTTTCCTAATAACTTTATCGTTTGCTTTAAAAACCAAATCTGATAATATTTCTTCATCATTTATTTTATCAAGTGCTTCTTTTCTGTATTTTTTATCAATTGCGTTTATCGCTATATCCTTTAGAGTCTCTTCATCTTCAACCTTTTCGAAAATTTCAGTTACCTCTTTGGATCTTTTCTGGTTAATTACCATTTCGGCAATGGATTTATTGTTTTCACCCAATCTTTCATATGCAAAGCTTCTTACATCATAAAACTTAGAATTTAGTGCCGCATCCCAAAGCAGATTTTCATCTTCCAGTTTATTTGCAGCAATCAATCTGATAGCACGGTCCTTAACATTTTTAGCCAAATCCAGTGCCACATATTGATTTGTTATATTATTTGCTGCAACCGCCCTTTCATTCCTGTTCTTGCTGTTCATTGCAATATCTTTTAATTGCAACTCCACATCAGGTATATCAATGTCTTTTGGAATTTCCTTTACCTTTTTTTCTTTTTTATCCTTTTTATCTTTTTTAAATCTATCAAATAAACCCATTTTAAAGCACCTATTCGCAATTGACCTCTTCATACATTTTCATTAGAAAATCAGCTAGAGAAACAATGTCTTGTCTGTTATGTTCTATTATCGGTATCATCGGTCCGATATTTTTTTCGCTGAGATAAGTATTATAATAACCAGGAATATATTGACCCGGTACATCATCGACCCTTTCAAGGCCGAATTTATATTTTTCAATTGTCTGGAGTTGACAATTCGGAAGATCATTTTTCCACAGATATTTTGCAAAATACATCAAATCCAAATGTGGTAAATTGAAATCAACATCTATCCTATGGTAATTGAGCCGATTTCTTATATAGGGCACATCAAAGGTTTTGCCGTTGAATGTTACATGAACGGAATTCTCATCAAGATGTGAAAAATATCCTTTCAAAATAGCTATTTCCTCATCTAAATCGCGCAGGAAATATTGAGAGGATATTATGCTATTTCCTTTTATTTCTGCAACGCCTATCAATATTATCGGAACATTTGAAAGACCCAATGTTTCTATATCCATGAATTTAAAGTTTTCATAATCAGGAATGCTTACGCATTTGATTAAATTATCCTTGCAGGATTTGCCATACTTGTTTTGATTCAGCAAATCGAGGATTTCAAGAAATGACATGCAATCCATGTTTTCAAGAAATCTTTTGGCATTATCCTTATGTGAATCATGACATAAAAGTGACTCGATTGTATCATAACCCTGTTTTTTTAAGTTCTCTTCAGTTTTAATTCCAATTTTTGGAAGCAGTTTCAGATTATGATTCATCTGATTTTTAAAATTATTTTCAGCAAGATTAAAATCTATCCTTTCCTTATGAACAATTTCTAAAGTATCTCCATAAGGAGTACTAATTACTTTACTGCCTTCAATATCAGTCAATTTTTTATTTTGATATTTTTCAAGAAGCTGCTGCTTTAAATCATTGTAATAAGCAGGTGAAACCTTCCTATATTCTTCAAATGAAAAGTTTTCAGAACTTGGCGAACTTTTCAATATTGAATTCAATATGTAATTTTCATGTTCTAAATCTTGCATCACTTTATAATATGTAAACGATAAAATATAAAAATTATTAATAAAACAAACTTGAATTTTTATAAAATTATATATACTATAACATTCATAATGTATAATTGACTACTGAATGTAGTCAAGAAATGTAGATTAAAACAGCCAAACTTTAAAATTCATTTCTCTAAAAAGCTTGTCAAACAAGCATTTAGGTAGATAATGCCCATTATCTACCTAAAATTTTAAAAAAACACTTTTTTTACAAAATTATTATTTAAACATTCCTTATATTAATTTTAAAAAATCATAAAGAAAACTTTATATGAATTTTTTTACATAATTATATTCAAAGGGGCAAAATATGAAAATTAAATTAGCAGTAATATATGGAATATTGATTTGGATTGTAACATATGTAATTTCTCTAATTGTTAAACCAATAATAACTATAAATACCCCATATAATAATTTAATTATCCCCTTATGCATAATTATAGTTACTGGATTTTTTGGAATTCTCTATATTCGAGAAATAAACAAAGATGAAGTAATTGAAGGAATAATTGCTGGAATAATATTTATAGCAATAGATATTATATGCGACGTAATCGTTTTTATAATACCTAAGCATGAAAGCGTTCTAATAACAAATGTTCCGACACACATATTTTTAATGTCAATAATAACACTTTCAATTATGACATTACTAGGTTATTTGGCGCAAATGAAAATCGAATTAAAATAAAGAGGCAATTAATGTTATCAAAAGCACATCCAAGATATGAATCATTAGTACTAAGAGATAAAATTGTTAAAGCATCAAAAGAAGGTTATTTAGCTGATTCTGCTATGATTGCTCATGGCAGGGGCGAAGCATTTGATTACCTGCTCGGTGAAAAAACCACACTGCCAGCAAAAAGGGCAATGTATGCGACTGTGGCGATGATGATTTTATCTAAAAATCCCGTGATTTCAGTTAATGGAAACACCACTGCCCTTGCAATTGATGAAATCATAGAATTTGCAAAAGTCATTGGAGCTAAAATTGAAATTAACTTATTTTATAGAACCGATGAAAGAGTAGACAAGATAACCGAATTATACAAGAGTCATGGATATCCGGAAATACTTGGATCAAGAGATGATGAAATAACCTACATCAATGAAATAAAAAATCCAAGAGCATCTGCAAGTAAAACCGGAATATACAGTGCCGATACAATATTGGTGCCTCTCGAAGATGGAGACAGGGCAGAAATATTATCTAGAAGCGGAAAAAAAATAATTACCATTGACCTGAATCCTCTTTCAAGAACATCTAAAATGTCTGATGTTTCTATTGTAGATAATGTTGTACGTGCAATTCCATTCATGACAAAAATAGCTGGTGATTTACTCACACAGGATAAAATATTATTAAAACAGATTATTAAAGATTTTGACAACAAAACAAATCTGGAAGAATCATTGAATTTATTTAAAATAAAAGAGGATATAAAATGAGAGTAATGGGAATATCAGGAATGCCTGGTGCTGGAAAAGCTTTAGTTTCTGAAATTGCTGGTGAAAAAGGCGTGATGACTGTCAGTATGGGAGACATAATACGTGAAGAAGCAAAAAAACGTGGCGAACCATCAAAAGAAACTGCAAAAAATCTCAGAAAAGAACATGGAGATTTCATTGTTGCAGAGTTGACCGTCAAAAAAATAAAGAAAATCATTGAGGACGGCTTTGAATCATCAATCATTATAGATGGCATCAGAAGTCCCTTTGAAGTGAATTTATTTAAAGAGAATTTTGATGACTTTATTGTTCTTTCAATATTTGCAAATCCAAAAATACGCTTCGAGAGAATAAAAACAAGAAATAGAGAGGACGATACGACAGATTATGAAGTATTTGCCCAAAGAGATAAAAACGAATTGGGCTTTGGAATCGGCGAAGTTATTGCCCTATCAGATAAACTCATAGTTAACGAAAGCGATTTGGAATCTCATGAAAAGGAAATAAGAAAATTTTTAGAAGAGTTTGATATATAATCATTTATCTTCTAAAACTGCATCTTCAATGATGTATAATCCGCTGTCGATATGCCATTTTCTTTTATCTTTTATTATTTTAACTCTTTTTTTAAAAATAGGGCCATCCAAAACTAGAGTTTCTGCTTCCCCACCTTCAAAAGCAAGATTAAGACCAATATCTTGGTTAAGTTTAATCAATTCCTCAATGCATTCATCATCAATTCTTCGGCCAAGCCATTTTTCATCCAGGCCATATGCTGCAACGCCGCTGATTATAACTTCAAAACCAAGGGAAACTATCATTCGCATATATTCAAGTTCATCAACATGCCAATATGG
>CACYVR010000128.1 GCA_902777885.1 uncultured Methanobrevibacter sp. | reverse complement strand
GTAAGCGTAGCAGTGGTTATTTTCAGTTAAAAACATTTGATGGGACTGTAATTAGCCAAGGCATAAGCAGTAAACGGTTAAAATTATTAGAACCTATTAAAGGTTGGTTAATAGATTGGAGGTTGGCAATTCCTCCTCGCCCTAAAGAGGACGAGAGATCCTTGCCAAATTAAGATGAAATTGAAGAGATTAATGTTCCTGATGTTGTAAAAAATATGTTTAATGTTGTTTTAAAAAATAATAATTATGATGTGAGATATTAGTCAAATAGACTGACATACTCTCCATATCCTTCTTTTTTCAAATCTTTTTTGGGAATAAACCTTAATGCGGCTGAATTGATGCAGTATCTTTTTCCGTCCGGTCCGTCATTAAATTCATGGCCCAGGTGTGAATTTGCAGCTTTGCTTCTCACTTCGGTTCTTACCATTCCATAGCTGAAGTCTCTGTGTTTGATTATTGCATTATCATTTATTGGTTTTGAAAATGCAGGCCATCCGCATCCTGAGTCGAATTTGTCTTTGGAACTAAATAGAACTTCACCGTCTGCTACGTCTACATATATTCCATCTTCAAAAAAGTCATCATATTCTCCACTATATGGTGGTTCTGTTAAAGCAAGCTGTGTTATTTGATACTGTTTGTGACTTAAGTGATTAAATTCTTTATCGTCTATTTGATTTAAATCAACATGACAATACCCCTGCGGATTTTTTTCCAGATATTTCTGATGATATTCCTCGGCGTGGTAGAATCCATATATTTCATGGGCTTCAACCATAATCTTTTTATCTGCTTCTTTTTGCTTTTTATTTAAAAATTTCACAACAGTGCTTCTCTGTGAAGGTTCCTGCCAGTAAATTCCGGTTTTGTATTGTGTTCCAATATCATTTCCCTGTCCGTTCAGGCTGAATGGGTCGATTATTTTAAAGTATTCTTCCAATATTTCTTCAAGGGAAATGATTTCCGGATTGTATGTTACCTTAACACATTCGCTGTGGCCGGTTTTGCCGGTACAGACGCTTTCATATGTGGGGTCATGTGTTTTGCCGTTGGCATAACCCACTTCTGTTTGATTAACTCCTTTCAGTCTTGAAATATAGGCTTCAACACCCCAAAAGCAACCTCCAGATAAATAAATAACTTGCTGAGTTTTATACATATTTTTATTTGTATAAGATTCTTTTATAAATAATTTTGTAATTAAAAAAGTATATATGATTTGATTGACTTAATTTAATATAAGTATTGGAGGAATTTAATGTTTTACTCAACAATAATGAAAATTGATTCAATTGATAGATTAAGAGATATCAGGGATGCATTACTCGTAGAACAAGGTATCAATCCAACTCGTCAAGGAGAACAAGCTATTAAAGTTGTAGTCGAAAGAATTGATGAAATTCAAGCTACATTAGATAAATCTGCTTCTAGAAACAAGTGATTTTTGTGTTAAAATTAGTAAGTGGTCGCAGACGTTTAATTAGAAAGAAGATCTATAGAGCTCCTCATAAAAGAGAAAATAGAAATACGTATTTTCGTGAAAATAAGAAGTTAAATAAGTCTTTTCAAGATGAATATGTTAATACTGAAAAGATTTTTACTAAACGCCGACCAAAAAGAGAAGCTGTATCTGGATTTAAAATGTCTTACAGATATAAGTATTACAATCAGGAGAACCTGGAAGAAGAAGAGGAAGAAGACGAAGAGTTATAGCTTCAGGATTTCTTCTTTACTAATTTTTTTATTATCTGAATGGATATTTAAAATAATGCCGGAAAACTCATCATCATTTTTTGAAAGTTCCTTGAATAAGTCAATTGAGACTTCACAAGGTTCATAATCTGCCAGTTCAAGATATTTGAAACCTTCATTATAGTTTTCAATGTCTGAAAAAACGATTATCATAAAGTCATCCATCTTTCCCATTACAAGAAAATCCTTTTCGTGATCTTTTCCTAATGTTGGGCAAATGAAATTCATATGTTTCCCTCACTATCCATTATAAAGTTCTGTGAATGTGGATTGATGACTATTCCCTTGAAGTTTTCATCATTTTCTCCCAATTCTTTTATATCATCAGGGGTAATGACTTTTTGTGTTAGTTTATCAAGAAATAGCTTGGCCAATTTTTCGCTGCCTTCATCGTATTCACAGATGTCGGTAAATATGGGAATTATGTAGGCTTTTGTTTTTTCGGTTAAGGTGAGTTT
This sequence comes from uncultured Methanobrevibacter sp., assembly GCA_902777885.1. GTDB lineage: Archaea > Methanobacteriota > Methanobacteria > Methanobacteriales > Methanobacteriaceae > Methanocatella. The sequence continues at coordinate 3,527 of CACYVR010000128.1, read as the reverse complement.
GACCGCTTCCTGTTTTTCATCGACTGGTGTTAAATAGATTTCTTTAGGATATGTTCTTTTGATGTTGATTTTAACACCATCAAGCTCTGAAGCGGATTCTTTTTTAACTTTTTTTAGTATTTTAGCATATAAACTAATAAAATCTTTCATTTGGCTTTTGCAACCGCCTTCAGAGGTTTTTTGATAAAATTTATAATCTTTAAGTAGCATGTTTAATCGCTGCAATCGTGAACATCTTCGGTTGCTATTACAAAGTCCCATTGTGGAGCATTGACTGCAAGACCTACGAAATCTTCATCCTCATGGTGGTCTGCAACAATTTCATTTCCTGCCTTTTTATCACAGATAAATTCAATATCACCGAATTGTTCCTTAAATTCATCAATAGCTATGTTTGCCTCTTTTTCATCAGTAAATACTGGAATAACAAATTCTTCAGCTTCATCGTCTTCTTCACTGATGATTAATGCGACAACTTCTTTTTCGTCTTTGCTTTGATTGGAAACAATTAAAAACTCTTCATGAAATACCATATGTTCGATTTCGTGGTAAATTTCATTCAGTTCATTAATATCATCTTCGTGGTCAGCTTCAAATTGTTTATAAACTTCTTCAGATTCCTCTAATGATTCTAACTTTTCGTTTAAAGTGTCATCAAGTTCCATAAATTTTTTAATTAAATCTTTAAGTTCACTCATAATATCACATAAAAATAAGTATTTTTTTAAACAAATAAGCATTCTCTTCCTAAACACCACTAAAGGAATACAAACGAATGCTTATCATTAACCATCACCATTGTTCATATTATAAAAAAATAGTATGTAAAATATGAACAATACTATTTTACTACTTCAAAGTATATAAGTCTTTAGTTTTTTCCACTCATTATATATACATCTTATTCATATAATAATATACAATGAAAAGAATTATTTTATTTATATTGGTATTCCTATTAATTGGATGTGTATATGCAAGTGATTTTAAAAATGTCACAGTTAATGGGGTTGATTTTGAAATTCCTGATGAATACTCTCGGGGAGATAGTCTAAAAGGAAAATATGTCTATAAGGACCTAAGAACCTTTGCAATTCTATGTGTGGATGACTACATTATCTCCAATTATGGTGGAAATTATGACATCACAGATGATTCCCGTGATCTGTCAATAGATGGCCGTCCGGCCAGGTTATTGACAATGTATAATAAATACATCCAAAAAAATGTATCTTATTTATATTTTCCTGTTGGAAAATCAGTTTATTGCATCTGCTATCAGGGAAATGATGTAAATGAAAGCATATCACATATAGTCGAGTCCGCTTCAGAGTCAGGTATGTCAACCGATACATTTTATGGTCTTTTGGCAGAGACATATAATGCTCATGAAGACAGGCAGTATTATGATGCCTTGACTAAAGACTATTCCGATTATGCAAGTAAGACCAATCAACATAAGGATAGTTCAAATGACCGTTTGGTTAAATGGTATTTGCTCACACATTAGTAGGTGAAAAAAATGTATTGTCCAAAGTGTCATAGTAGTTATGATGATGGAAACGTATATTGCGTTGATTGTGGAACACGGCTCATATCAGATGATGAGGATGTTAAAAAGACAAATCCGATGGAAAGACATTCGTCACGCTTTAAAACACCAATTCCTAAAAATGAACCTGAAGTTCAATCCAATTCAGAAAAAATGCCTGTTTTCAAATCAAATGATAAGATGGATATATTGATTTTACAGAATAAGGAGTTAATCTTTTATCAGGTTATAAATAAGTTTATTTGTGCTCACATCAACACCGTATTTTTCTCCAAGTTCTATTACCTTTCCATTTAATGTGTCTATTTCTGTTTCTATCTTTCTTTTTATGTCCTGATGGGTTGATGAGTAGTGGTTGTAGGTGTCCGGTACCAGCTTCGTGTAGAATATTTTTCTGTATTCGTCCGGTGTGTTCCACAGGGTTTCATATGGGGATGCTGCAATCACGTCAAATATCTCATCAATTATATTGTTCATTATTTCTTTTGTGTATTCGTTTTCTGAGTGCATTTAAGCTGCAATTATAAAGCATTTTAGCCCACAGATATTTGTCCAGTTCATATGATAGTTCACACTTGATTCCGGAAGCGGTTATCTTGTCTGCTATTGTCTTGAGGTGTTCGATGTTTTCGCCCTGAAGGGATCCAAGTAAAATAGGTTCTGTGTAAACGGTAACTTCACTGATATTTCTCTCAGGTCTTGTAAATCCTGTGATTATTCGTGCACAGTAAACCTCTGTTGTTTTAAAGTATCTTAAAAAGAGCTGATCGTTTCCAAAACCGTTCTGTATTATCAATATTGTGAAATCATCCTTTAAGATGTCTCTGTTTTCATTTAATTTTTTGCTGATGTCATCATTTGATGTTGTTTTGCTCGTTATGAGTACATAGTCAAAAGTCTTTTTGGGAATTTCTTCATAGCTTTCATATACATTAAATTCCTGTGGATTAAAAGTGTAGTTTGTAAATAATCCTGTTCTTTTAATGCCGTCTTCTTTCATTTTTCTTGCAGTATTTTTGCTGGCCAGAAATGAAATATCCACGCCCTGTGAAAGCAGTGAACTTCCGATTCCAATTCCAACAGCTCCGGAACCTATCACTAAAATATTCATGAGAATATATTTGTTTCGAATAAACAATATTTTTTTCTATTGTATTTTTACACTTGAAATGTACCTATCATATTTGATTAAAATCACTTATTTTTTAAATAAAGCATTTTTATAAAGTATTTTGACATTATTTTTATAATTATTTAAACGTATATTTCTATTGTAAAATTTTTCAGGTGATGGTATAGTTCTCTAGTCGCTGATGTCATAGTCATCGATTATGATGAATTCAAATTCAGGGTATTTCTCTTTGATTTTGGTGTATATTTCTTCCTTTACCTTTTCCCTGTCTGCATCAAAATCAACAATAATGTCAAAGCTTGCAAGATTTTCGCTTTCATATACATAAAATCCATGGATTTGCAAAACCTCATCATATTGAGAAACGATTTCATCCAAATCTTTTCTTATATAGTCATATTCGCCATTTATTGCATAAATTCCGATTGTTAGAGCTATTTTAAATTCCTTATATATTTTTTCTCTGATTGTGCGTGTTAGGGAATGGATATCGCTTGCACTCAATTCGTGATCAATTTCAATATGCACTGATCCGATCATAGTTTCGGGTCCGTAATTGTGCAGGACCAAATCGTATGCTCCGTAGACACCTTCAACTTCTTTAATTGATTTTTTAATGCTTACAGACAAGTCATGATCCAGCCTGTCTCCAAGCATGCTGTCTATGGTTTCCCTTATCATGTCAATACTTGCCTTAATGATTACGATGGATATGATAACTCCAAGAATTCCTTCCAGACTTATATTGTAGAATATCGAAATAATAGCTGCAACCAATGTGGAAAGGGATAATATTGCATCGAAAAATGCATCGCTTCCGGAAGCTACAAGCGCCTGGGAGTT
>CACYVR010000127.1 GCA_902777885.1 uncultured Methanobrevibacter sp. | reverse complement strand
ATTAAAATCCTCTGCCGCACTGACAGCACCTAATGAAACGATTAAAAGCAATGATAAGATTAAAAGCATATTAATTTTTTTTATCACATAAATCACGTCACAAATTTAATAAAATACATTTGACTAAAAAATGTATCATAAGTTTAGTTATGTGATTTCAATATATATAAAAATTATGAAAAAAAGAGAAAAATTTGATGATTTTAATAATCATCAAAATCATCATTTTTACGGGTGTAACCTACCATGAATACTGCAATCAAAACAATGACCGCAATGATTACAACAATAGGCATGCTTGATTCCGCACTGGCAGATTTGGCAGGAGAACTTTTGGAAATCTCATAAGCCTGAGAATCACTGGATTGGGAAGCATCTTCACCGGCATGCTGAAGAAGCAGAACTTGCATCAGCACTTGGTGTAGTAGATGCCTGATCTCCAACAGGTGTTTCGCCTCCAACAGAACCTGAAGCCTCACCATTATTTTGAGTGGTTCCATTGACCAATACTTCATCAGATGATGAAGGATTAGTTTCACTTTGACCGTCACCGTCAGTAGGAGCGTTTTCCACAACATATAACGGATCGGTTAAAGTAGCCTGAGATAAGATATCTGCATACTCTGCCTTTTTCTGTGGAGAAAGTGAACTGGACTGAATGATTTTCATGTTGAAATCCAAATTCTTACAGGTGTGGTGACAACATGCAACACCATACATTGTAGCCATGTTAATGATATTATTGGCCAGTTCCTGTACGGATTTTGTATCTCCGTCCCATACACCCTGATCATTTAGATAGAACATCCATGCAGCCATACTTTGCCATGCTGCAGCCTGAGCAGTAGACTGGACAGTTCCGGTTAAACCGTTGTAGGTATTAGCTATCTGATTACCTAGCTCGGAATTTAACTTACCTCCACTTAAAATCAATCCACCATACAGGTTTTCCATGTTTTTAGCATAAGACAGGGAACCTGCCTGGGAATTGACTAAAGGATTGTAGTAATTAGGATTTAAAATCATACTACGGATTTCAAAGTCCAATTCCTCCTCATAAGTTCTTGCAACATAGTTGTTCTGATTTCTGATATCCACAAATGAAGTGTCCGGATTTGCACCGAGAGTACGTGCGGCATTGTATAATCCGCCAAACCAATCATAGTAATCGTCTGAATCAATGAATCTCCAGGTACTATCGAAGTTCTGAGTAATCAAATCAACTTGTGAGAGTAATGTTTTATAAGCTTCTTTTTGAGGAGTTACGACAATATTGCCTTTTTCATCCATATTCCAAGCAAAAGAAACTTTATCAAGATAGATGCTTGATGCTTCTTCATTGACTGTTTCGATATTCCAGTCATTTGTACTTGGAATGAAATTACTCATACCTGTACCTTCCAAAATAGCTCCCGGAAGACCATATAACCTGTCGATTATTCCTGTTTGATTGTAATGAAGTTTAACGTAATTCTGTGAGAAGTCTTCTCCTTCAGCATTCAAAGCAAGATTGACACCAGTAAGCAGCCATGTTAACCAGTCCTTGTTGCTGGTTACAATACTTGCAAATACGTCCGTTAAATCTTCCAGCGGAAGCAATTCTACGCCAATAACTTTTCCGTTTTCTGCCCATACAGGCCTGCATCCCAAGAAGTAAAGGAATTCTGCAATACCGATTCCCTCTGTTCTTGATATTTCAGTACCCCAAAGGATTAATGCAGTTAATTTAGGCCATTCACCATGCTGTTCCATGTAATCAGCCAAAAGCAAATCAACGATTTTAATAGATGATGCATAAGCTGAGCGGGAAGGCATTTTAGTTGAATCTGAAGCAAAACCGTCATAACCTGTAGGAATTGAGTCACCGTAAGCAGGATCTGCAAATAAACCTGCAGCAACATAGTCTCCTTCAAGAGCCCTTATTATAGCTGCCCATTCATTATTGTTTTCAATGTTAACAATAACTCCTGCAGCATAAGCAGTGTCATTATAAAGAGCAGAGCCGACCGGTATATTATATTCCCTATTCAATTCCTCAACAGAGGTTCCGCAAACCAAAGCGGTAACATACTCTTTAAGGAATGAGGTTACTGTCGCTTCGACTAAGGCATACTTCTCATGGTGGCGTATGTCATCATAGAAACTCATATTTTCCAAATCAGGATAGAAATGAGCCAAGATATGATTGTATATTCTGGTTTGGGAAGTTGTAACTGTGATTACTTCTTCAATGAGTTCATAACCGGTTAAAACCTTACCCAAATAATGCAATCCATATGTATAGAAATCATCTTCCATACCTTCCAAATAGGAATGCAGTTCAGCCACATATTCATCGAAACTTTGAGTGGATTCGTTGAATTTGGCATAACCTAATGAAGGAGCCAAATCGATGATTAAAGCCTTATACTCTTCAGCATTTGTTGACACGTTAAGCTTGACCTGATCTCTGTAATGCGCAATGTAGTCTGACAATAGAGTGTAGTTACCGTACAGTGCAGATGAAACCATAGCCGGAGTCATGTGAGTAATCATCAATGGAGCAATTCTGTCACGGGCAACCATTGCTTCACCAGGGTTGGAAACGATATAAGGATATACTGTAGGAGTCAAAGTCAATTCAAATGTCCAGTCTCCTTCCATTACACCGATATTTCTTCCAGGCAACCATTCAAGAGTTCCGTGAGTACCCATATTGATTATCGCATTGACGTCGATGACCTGATCCAGCCATTCATAGAATGCCACATATTGCTGATGAGGAGGCAAGCTCAAGTCGTGGTAGTTTTGAACCTCTTCCCATCCTCTGGAAGGCTGAAAAGTAACAAATACATTACCGAACCATAATCCAGGAATAACAATATATGTGTTATTATAGACCATGATTTCTCCAAGACCGTCTCCCCAACGGTTAATCATCCATTCATATAAAGCCGGATTGATATGTGCAGTCAAATCATAGAACTGGTTTAAGTCAATGAGCTGATTATGTGCCATCAATTCATCAAAGTGCTTTTCAACATATTCATTTAATAGACCTCTGGCCCAGGTTCCCTTATTACCGAACTGAACAATCAATTCAGTCAAGTCATACAATGAAGGAATATCTGAAATATTGCCTACATTGAAACCTGCTTTTTCCAATTGGAAAATCAAGTCATAAGTACTTTGGAATACATCCAGGTAGGATGCACCAATTTCTGCCTTACCCGGCGGGTAGTTGTAAAGTACAATTGAAACTATTTTATCAGCGTTATCCATTTCTTTTAACTCTGCCCATTGGGAGCTGAGCTTGACCATTTTATCCACACCTGACTGAATGACATGGGATTTTCCCATACCGTCAACATAGGATAAAACGATAGGTCCGTATACACCTTCAAAACTTGGATAGGTTACTGAAAAAGTCCATTCTATTTGAGGACCAAGTTCATTGAGATAACTTGTTTCGGAAATATCATAAACACCTTTTAAAACAGCAAGATCAATATCTTCCAAATCACCTCTAGCAGAACCATTTGCATAATTTAAAGACCAACTATAAAGTGATGTGATAGCTGAAATACCGACGGTTGATACGCGGGTAATTTTATTAAGGATTGAAGACATTGACGGAACGGTACCGGTTTTAAATACGTTGAAAGCCGCCCTTCCCTGAGCTTCATAACCCCTTATTAAAGCATCAACTACACTGCCACCTCCATAGTAAGTAGCAATAGCTATGAATGGCTTGTCATAAGAAATATTGCCAATATAATCTTTTTCAAATGTTTTGAATAGAGTTGTAGGGTCCAAAGTCTTTTCAAGCCAGACCGGATAGTCTACAGTCATCCAATTGAGACTTCCATGTCCATCTGCGTCATAACCCGGATTATTTTTAATCCAGCTGTTTATGGTGTTTCCATCAGGAACTATTGTATAAATTCCCAAATCAGGATGGTAAAAACCACATTCAGGACTCATCAATGGAGCATTTTTCACGTTCAATGTAGGATTAGTGTATTTGGATGGATCAATTAAATAACATACATATTTAAGATAATTTTCCATGTTTTTAACTAAAACTGCAGAATCTTCAATATCCTCCGCCTGGAAATAGGAACCGACATAAGTATTTTCAATCGTGTGGAACGTATTATTTGCTGCATTTGCACCTGTGATATGTATTCCTGTTGCATTTAAAATACTGTCTGAATAAATACCGAATGTATAAGCTACATTATAGTTGATATTTGCCGGTGAAGTTTCAAGAACTTCTTTGAGGTATTCACCGGTAACAGTATGGTATGAACCTTCATTAAACATGTCCAAGTGAATAAACTTGGCATAATCAAATAACCATTCCCTCGTTAAATCGAAGTTTGTAGTACTTATATAAGCAACCCTTTTTGACATTTCCATCAATAAATCAACTTTTTCGTTATGGGAATCATAGTCAACCAACAACAGTATATCAGGAATAAACATGTAATCAATAGCATGGGTGTTTTTAGCTGATAAATCCACATTCTGACGATAAGATTCGTAAGTGGAATACTTAATCTCAACATCATATTTTGCTGAGTTCAAATTGGAAATAACAACATTACCCTCACTATCTGTTAATCCTGAAAATACCAAATTGTTAGATGAATCATAAACCGAAACGCTTGCATTAGCCAGATTGACTCCATCTTCCGTCCAGGTACTGTTTTGGGCCACATAAGAATCGCTTACATGAACATTAATACTGTTTGGTGCCTGCAACAGGTCCGAAGAATCTGTACTGGAAGCAAGTAAAGTTGAATTATCCTCTGCAGAAATTGCGCTTAAAGAAAACATAAGCATTAGCGATATTATAAGAATAAACAACAACTTATTACCTAACTTTTTGATATTTTCACCCCCTTTTACGCAAATTATAAAATCATAGCAGCATTAAAAAATATCCACTATGAGTGTAATTTTTAGATTACATGATATATATAAATTTAGTTTGTATAAATTAAATTTGACAAAATTGTCCAATATAATTGTGTGATGCAAATATTGCCTCGAGAGGGTAAAAATCACCTGGCGGAAAATAATCACAAGACCATCAAAAAGTCATATTATGAAATAAATATTGCTATAAGAAAGTAAAATTCCAATATGAAAGCAATATTGTCTTTAAATGAAAGAAAAAGTATTTATATTAATCTAAACAATAATATAATAAGTTAAAAGGTGATAAAAATGATAAAACTACCGAACAAACATAACACGGAAGATAGCATATTCAACCAATGTGTTATGGGAATACCCGAATTTCCCCAATATATCACATCCTACGAAGACATTAAAAACAAAGCCCATACTAAAATGTTATCAGAAGCATACAAAAATTTAAATATGGATTTAGTATTTGAACGCAAAAACGGTGCCTTAATTAATATCGAACACCATTCATCATTAACAAAAGAAAAATTAGCACGTGATCAGGAATATATAACCACATTATATAGTGCTACATTAAAATATGTTGAACAGTTCATCATGTATACGGGAAATTTACCCGTAAATAAAGCATTATATTTGAATTACAAAGATACATATAGCCCAAATTTTTTCATAACAAAACATATAGATGGAAAGATAAGATTAAATAATTTAAAATATAAAATAGAAAACAACGAAGAAATCACCAAATAGAAAACAACGAAGAAATCACCAGTTATGACGTAATTGATTTGATTTGGATACCAACATTTCGAATCGACATTAACAAAGAAGATTTGATTGTGGAACTATCACTCATATACGACGAATTAATAATTTCCTACTCATTATCACAAGTTGCTCGAAAATGTTTGATATTATGGGCAGGAAAATATCTAAAAAATTCTAAAAAAATAAAAAAAGTAGCGGAGAAATTGAAAATGTCAATTACAGATATGAAACCTTTTGAAGAACAAATAAGAGATGCAATAATCGACGGAGAAATAACAAGAGCCGAAGAAATAGGAAT
>CACYVR010000126.1 GCA_902777885.1 uncultured Methanobrevibacter sp. | reverse complement strand
GTTACTCATATCATCTGGAAGTTCACTAATTTCATCGAAATTTTTGTCATAAACGATATTTCCTTTGGAATCATAAATGCGGATGTTTAAAAGTGTTTCGTTTTCCACATCATAGTCCAATTTGAATGGTATTCCGTAGGTTGTTAAATTATCATACTCGATTTCAATAAATGATCCTGCTTTTAATACGTTAAATGTTTTTGTGTCATTGCTAGGCTTGAAATTATTGGTCGCTGAATTATAAACTTCCACGCTATATTTGCCTACATTTAAATCTGAAAGATATATATAGCTTTCATTTGTATTGTTTTGATAAATAATGACATTTTTTTCATTTTTTACTATGACTGTGACATTTGTAGCATTGATTACGTTAAAGGAAATTTCAATATCTTCTCCATAATGGACATTGTCTATGTCCTCTATTTTAACTGAGGTGTTTGCAGGTAGGACAGTGATTGTTTTTGAATCCTCGCTTGGGAAAACGTTTTCGGTTTCTATATTAATTAATGTGATTTGGTATGATCCTGCATCCAAATCAAGATTAATGCTTGAGTTTGTGGGATATCGGTTAAATTATCAACAGTATAGTTGATTGTAACATTGTCATAAACATATTCTGTTTCATCATCCATATTGATTGTGGAATTGACTTTTAAAACATTGAATGTAGAATAATCTCCGCTAGGATTATGATTTGGGCCAATTAGATTAGTTAATGTTATTGAATATGAACCTACGGGCAGGTCATTTATAATCATGGAATTGCCTTTAACTTCGCCATTGAAAATAAATTCTTTTGTATCAATGTTATAGATTGATGCAATAACGCTGGTTCGGTTTTCAACAGTGAAATTAATAATTAAATCATTTCCATAATATATGTCCTTTAAATCTTCAAGAGTTAATGAAGATTCTGCTCTATAGACTATAAATTCTGAAGTGGCGTTACTGGATTGATAACGTTCAGTTTCTAAAGTTCTGATTATTATTTCATAAAATCCTGTATTTAAATCACTGATGGAAATGTTATTGTCCTCTGTAGTTTCATTGAATACCACATCAGAGTTAAAAAGAACTGTAACTTTTGCATCTTCACCATAAATTATGTCTCTAATGCTTGTAATTATAACGGATGAATTATATTTCAGCACGTTAATTGTTGCTGAGTCAACATCGCAGTTTGTAAATGATGTTTTGTTTATGTCGGGCATAATAAGCCAAGTTCCATTTTTTGATGTCCATTTATATTCATATTTGTCAATATTCAGATTGGCCTTAGCAGGTTCTTCTCCAATTTTGAAATAAAACTCATCAACTAATATAATATTATTGTTGTCATCGTATATTGTTGAGTTTAATAAAATTTCGGTGTCGACCATGTAGCTTGAATTTAGTTTGTTCATGCGAGCATATGTTTTTGAAAGAATAGTGCCATTGTTATAGATGTAATCTGATTTGGATAGAGTATTATTGTTTAAATAAACGGTCGAACCTTCTAAAATCCTGATGGATTGGTTATTTTGATTATTGAATATGCAGCCGGAGATATTTACATCCTTACAATCTATTATTTCAACGACACCTGAAATTGGGCTGTTAATATTTTTAAATGTTGAATTTTTAATGGTTAAATTGTACATGCTGAGTCCAATTATTGAAGGGCCGGAATTGTCCACAAATCTGCAGTTGTCAACAACATGATTCAAACCTTCAAGATATAGTGAATATCTGCTTGCACGAGTGAAATTTGAATTCATTACTGTCAAATTAAAACCAAAGGCGTTTAATGCACAGTATGTGTTATTAACTGTGATATTGTTTATTGACCCATTGTTTCCAAGCCATTCGATGGCACTTATTGCATCACATAAATTAATATTTATTAATGCGACATTGTCTGCAGATATATTGAATATGCTGGATTCTCCGGTTCCATTTACATCAAATCCGTTTCCATTAATGGTAATTCCCTTATCTATTGGAATGCCGTTAACATAATCAACATCATAGTAATAAAATTTATAGTCATGTTCCAGATTAAGAATGCCATTAGGTGCTGTTTTGTTAATCAAAGCATATAATGCAGAGAATGAATCGTCATCATAAACTACTTCAAATTCATATTTTAACACTACATTTTCATATTTTGCATAAATTTCGGCGTAAAGTGGACCTATGGCTTCAAATGAAACATTAATTATACCTTTATTGAGTTTATCTGTGGTGTTATTAACCTTTCCGCCATCAGCATTGAAGTCAAATGAAAACAGGTTAAGTCCATCATATGTTGAATTTGTTTTTGTAGTGAAGTTGTATAAATTGGTTAGGTTTAAAACAACTGTTGTTTTATTTCCGGCACCGATAACAGTTGATTTGGCATTGAATGTTGCAAATAATGCATTATCTAAAATAACATTGCTGCTGACATTGGCTTTTTTATCCATTGTGTCTGCAGTATTTCCCCACCAGTTGTAATTTGCAGTTAATGATTTTGCTGCCGTTAATGTCATTACCGTTGATTAGGGAGACATTTTCCAAAACAACATTGTCTGCTGAAATATTGAATATGCGGGAGCTTCCTTTACCGTCAATGATGAATCCATTTCCGTTGATGGTTATGGATTTATTAATTTTTATTCCATTTGGAGTATCACTTCCCGGATAGAATTCATAATTATTACTTAAATTAAGGATATTTCCTCCCATATTGTTTATTTCGCATTGTAATGCATAAAATGAATCAATAGGATATTCAGACACATTATATTTAATTTCGTATGTCTTATGGGAATATTTTGATAGATTTGCCCAAACAACAACCCTATTTTCATCATATTTGTTTGGAACATATGTAACTTTAACAGGGGCATTGCCTAAAATAAAAGAATTGGTACTGAAGTTGCCACTATCTGATTTTAAGCTTAAATTAAGTTTAAAGTCACCAGTATAATCTGAAACTGTACCTTTTTCAGCGTTATATGATTTTAACGTAAAAATAATGTTATTTTTGGAATTAAGATATGTTTCAGTTTTACCGTAATCCACATCTACATAGAGCCAGTCATTCAATATCACTCTTTGACCGACAGAAGGTTTCGTATTCAAATTATCAACTGTATTGCCAAACCAGTTATTATAAGCTCTTAGACGACCGTCGACAACTCCATCCTGGGATGTATCAAATACATTATTGTCCTTATTATCAACAAAAATGGATTTGCGAACATCAAGGTAATAATAACCTGATGAATATAATGTGGATTGTCCTTCATTTTTCATGAAAATAGAGTCATATACATTAGCATTCTTATGTTCAATATTTAATGCACAAATTGCACTTCCCTGACCGTTTGCTATATTGGAATAAAATTCTCCACTGATGTTGTAAGACCTACCATATTTTGTTGAACTTCGGGTTGTGTAAATTGCACCTCCATCTTTGTGTGCTTTGTTATTTTTGTAGATTCCTGTAAAGTTACCTGATGGATAAAAACTATAAACCGCACCACCGTATCTTGCATCATTTGAATCGAAAATTCCGTCTATGGTAAATGTTGAAATGGCAATAGCGACATCTGCACAAACTGCACCACCATTTACTGCGGTATTGTTTGTGAAATTACCTTTGAGGTGATATTTTGCCACATCAATTAAATATATTGCTCCTCCATCTTTTCCTGCTTTGTTATTTGTGAAAGTGCCTGTTATGTTGCAAAATATATTGCTTTGGTCATTTCCATAATAATAGATTGCACCGCCTGTTGCGCGGGCAGTATTGTTTTTAAAGGCAGATGATTCTATGTTTACAGTTCTATAGGATTTAAGATAGATTGCACCGCCATCTTTTGCTGAATTGTTTTCGAATCTGCAGGAATCAATTGACAAAGAAGTTGATGAGGAAGTTTGAATCGCACCACCATTATCTGGGGTATAACCGTTAATGAATGTGATATTGTTTAAAACAACTTTATGTCCGTTTATATTAAAGATTCTGGCCTGATCATCACCATTGATAACATGGCCATTTCCATTTATTGTTAAATCTTTATTAATATAAATACCGTTAGTCAACAGTTTATCGGACATCATTGAAAAATTATAATTTTTAGTGAGGTTTATGACATTTCCTGAACTGTTAATCAAATATTGGAGGGCTGTGAAAGAACCGTCATAGAACTGATTAAGATAAATTCTATGGCTGAATAATTCATAGTTAATATCAACAGGCATCACTACATTAGAACTTGAAGTATAAACCACATTTCCCTCATTATTGGTTAATATTATTGAATTGGAACTGAGTTTTCCTCCGTCTTCCGATAATTTAACGTTAAATTTCATGGTTCTGAAGCTGGCTAACGGAATTCTTCGTCTTGAGTTTACATCATATGAATAAAATTTAAGGCTGATTTTTGAACTGTTTCCTACTGGAATATTATACAATGATGGTGTGATATTTAAATAAAGTAGACTTTTGACAGTGAAATTATTAAGCATATTATAATTTTTTAAGATATTATCATTTGTACCGCCAAACCAATTGTTTTCAATGTTGGCTGTAACATTAACTAGTGATTTATCTCCAGAAGGTTTACCAAAATATTTTGCTGTTGAATGAGTTAAAAATATGGAATTTGTAAGATTTAATCTGCTGTGGGCGCCAAGATAAACAAAACATCCGTCATGCACTGAATTTGAATTAATAAAGATACAATCCTTTATTACACCATTAATGCTAGATATATGTAAAGAACCGCCCTTTTCATTAGCTGTGTTGTTGATGAAAGTGGAATTGGTTATTGTAAGTCCGTTTCCGATTATTTGAATCGCACCTCCATCAAATTTTGCGGTACAATTAATGAAGTTACAGTTATGGACTGTAATCTTATTTACATATCCAGTAATGGCTGCACCACTATTTGATTTGCAATTAACGATATTTAAATTATTTATTTCTACATTAACTCTTTTATCTATCTTAAATACTCCACCAATATTTTTTGAATCAACAGTATGGCCGTTACCGTTAATCACCAAATTCTTTAAAATAGTTATGCTCATGTCGCCGTCGATAGATTTGTCACGAGTATAATCATGAGCCAGATTTAAAACTCCATTTTGACAGCTTTCAACAAGAGTTTGAAGAGCAGTGAATGAATTCGGGTTTGATTTAAATTTTAAAGTGATTTTAGCACCATAACAGTTCACAATAATGGAAGATGAGCTTTTAGAAGCGTCTGCCAAGAACTTAAAACTTGATTTGCCGTTAGTTAGATAATGATTTTTAGTAACTACTGTTGCATTTACTCCACTGACAACATAACTAATCGCAGGATTGCTGAATGGAGGTAATTTGCTGTTGGATGTAGGGTTGTCATTTATATATTTAAAGTTCAAATTAACGGTGGATTCTTGTCCATTGTAGTAGTTTTTATCCATGGATGTGGCATACAAATACAAATTTTCCATATTTTTGAGGTTAACTGCTTTACCTTTGAGTTTGGATAAATCGTAATATCTGTTATCCATAGTATTTCCAAACCAATTGTTTGCAATATTTATCTGTTTAGTGGACCAGACATTATAATTGTCATTTCTTAAAAAAGTAGAGAATTTAACGTCACATTCCTTATTGTCGCAATATATTGCATTTGGCTGATCGACAAATACGCAATTGATTATGGTTGAAGATTTAGAGTCAAGATAGATGGCTCCTCCATAATTTCCAGCCTTATTTTTGGTAAATATATTTCCTTTAAAAGTAAGGGATCTGCTACTGGATGATGCATATATTGCACCTCCCTCTTTTGATGCACCATTGCCTGTAAAATTACAATATGAAACAGTCCCCAGAACAATACTATCATCGAAATATATTGCACCGCCATACTTACAGCAAAGTTCATTATTTTTGTATCCATTATTATTGAATGTGCATCGGGTTATTTGAATACTGGAGTCACCAATCTCGGAATCAGACCGTGCATATATTGCACCGCCCATTTGTTTTGATTCCTTACCTGCATAATTAGAATTGAAAACACAATCTTCAATTCTAACATTGGCAGCTTCTGATGCTATTGCACCTCCTATACGAACATGATTTTCAGTGAATGTACATCCCTTAACTAAAGCACCAGCACCCTTAATCTGAATGGCACCTCCATGAGCAGAAGACATCATGGAATCAAGTCTTCCTGCGTAATTTTTAACAAAAACACTATCTAATATTTGGCAGTTCCCATATGCATATATTGCACCACCATTCCCTGCTGAACATTCTTCAAATCTACAGGATTTAACTGTGATAGGACCTCCTATCCAAATTGCACCAGAAATACTTGATGCCTGAGAAAACGCATTGGATATCGTGTCCTTTTTAACAACACTGGAGCTACCAGTACCGTAACATTTTATAAAACTACAATTAATAATATCTGATTTGTATTTCGCGTTCACGGAGATTGCACTTCCTCCTGGAGAAGAACAGTTTATAAACCTGCAATTAGAAATTGTAAAAGGACAAGGATTCTCTGAAGTAATAATAGTTTCTAGTCCTCCTCTAAAAGTAATATCTTTTATTTCTATTTTTCCAGCAGGGGAGGTGTACTTAAACTCAAAAACATAATTATATCCTGGATAGATAGTATGTCCCTTACCGTCAATTA
>CACYVR010000125.1 GCA_902777885.1 uncultured Methanobrevibacter sp. | reverse complement strand
ATAACATTCCTGTTTAATATTGTTAATTTGTCTGCACCATATTTGGCAATGTAAAATGATATTGCCCTTGAAGCACCGCCAGCACCGGCAATTACAACATTTTTACCCTTAATCTTTGTAACTTCACCAATGGCTTTAACAGCACCTATCCCATCAGTGTTATATCCTTTCAAGTCTTTAAAGTCTATTGTATTAACTGCACCAATTAATGATGCAACATCATCGATTTCATTTAAATACTTCATCACTTCAATCTTATGAGGAATTGTAACATTGAAACCTTTAATGTTTAAAGCCTGAGCTCCGGCAATTGCCTGTTTTAAATTATTTGAATCGACATCAAATGCTGTGTAAACATAATCCATTTCAAGAGATTTGAATGCTGCATTGTGCATTGGCGGTGAAAAACTATGTTCCACAGGATGTCCTATCAAACCTACAATATTTGTACTTCCTTTAATTTCCATATATTTAAATTAGCTACTAAAATTATTTAAACTTTAATTATCAAAAATTAATATACTATAAAAAGGTGAAAAAGATGGAATTTACAAGACCGAGAGGTACTAGAGATTTCTTATTTGAAGAGATGGAAGAAAGAAAAAAAGCAGAAAGTACCTTAAGATATATATTTGAAAATTATGGTTACAGGGAGATTAAAACCCCATTATTTGAAGAATTAAAACTTTTTACAACCAAATCCGGAGAGGAAATTGTAGACCAGCTATATAATTTTAAAGACAAATCAGACCGTGAACTGACATTAAGACCGGAAATTACTGCTCCTGTTGCCAGATTATATTTAAATGAACTTGAAAAAACTGCCACAAAGCCTATCAAACTTTATTATTACGGCAGCTGTTTTAGATATGAAAGACCTCAAAAAGGAAGATTCAGACAATTCTGGCAATTCGGATGCGAACTGATTGGTGCAAAATCCCCACAAGGAGAAGCCGAAGTAATTGCAATGTGCAGCGATTCAATTGAAGCACTTGGAATTACCGGTGCAAACGTTAACATCAACCATTTGGGCATCATCCGTGGACTCTTCAAGCATTTTGAAGTCGACACCGAAACCCAAAGGGAACTTATGGTTGTTATCGATAAAGGAGATAATGACTTATTAAAAGAGTCTTTAAGCGGAGACAATCCTATCATATCCAATGATGAGTTAAATCAAATATTGCTTAAACTGATTGATTTGGTTGGAGATAAAAGCATACTTGAAGATGTTAATGAATTAATCAAAGATTATGAAGAGCCACAGGAAGCATTTGAGCAATTAAAAGACTTAGTTGATCTTTTAGAAAGCTTTGATATGGACAACTACACCCTAAATCTTGGAGTTGCAAGAGGACTTGATTATTATACTGGAATCGTGTTTGAAATCTATGTTGAAGGTCTTGGAGCTCAAAAACAGGTTTGTGGCGGCGGAACTTACAGCCTGATTAAGGTATTCGGCGGTCAGGAAGTAGAATCAACAGGTTTTGCACTTGGATTTGATAGGCTGATGAATGCAATAGAGGAACTGACAGAAAAAGAAGAGGCAAAATCACACTTGGACGTTTATGTTGCACCTATTTCAGCAGACGTCAGGCTCAAGGCATATGAAATAACCCAAACTTTAAGAAGAGCAGGATTTAGATGTGACGTTGATTTGAACAATAAGAAGTTCAAGAAATTAATGAACTATGCAGATAAGATTAAAGTTCCAAAAATGATTATTATCGGTAAAAACGATTTAGAGGAAAATAAAGTAACCATCAAGGATATGCAAAGCGGCCAGCAAGAGCAGATATCAATTGATGACATTGTTGATTATTTGAAAGGTGAATAAAAATGGAAATTAATTTTAGACACGAAATTAATGGTGTAAAAGTAATCACTGCAGTAGCACAGGATGCTGAGACTGGTGAAATATTAATGATAGCTAACATGAACAGGGAAGCCTTAAGAAAAACAATCGAAACCGGAACGGCTCATTACTGGAGTACTTCAAGAAACAAATTATGGTTAAAAGGGGAAAGTTCAGGCCATACTCAGGAAGTTCACGAAATTCTTGTTGACTGTGACATGGATGCGATTGTACTTAAAATTAAACAGACAGGAGCAGCCTGCCATGAAGGATATTATTCCTGCTTCTTTAGAGATTTAGACTTTAAAAATTCACCAGATATTGATGATTTAAAAGAAAAAGACCTGGAAATAAACCAGAAAAGACTGTTTAATCCGGACGATGTGTATTAAAATGAAAACTATTGTCCCAGATACAAGCGCAGTAATCATCGGTGCTGTCAGTGCGATTTTAGAAAAGGAAGATTTGGATTATCCTGAAATAATTGTTCCTGAAGCTGTTGTCTGTGAACTTGAACATCAAGCTAACGCCGATAGAAGTGAAGGCATTGCAGGTTTAAATGAATTGCAGCACTTACAGAAATTACAGTATGAAGGAGAACTTTCAGTATCATTCAAAGGAAAAAGACCTACAAATTATGATATTAAATACGCAAAAAGCGGAGAAATCGATGCCCTGATTAGAGATTTGGCAAGATCTGAATTTGCAACATTGCTGACAAATGATAAGGTCCAGGCCGAAACTGCAAAAGCACAGGGGATTCCCGTTTATTATTACAAACAAAAGTATGTTGAAAAGGAACTGTCAATAGCCAAATTCTTTGATGAAAAAACAATGTCTGTTCATTTAAAGGAAAATGTAGTCCCCATGGCTAAAAAAGGAACACCTGGCCATATCGATTTTGTAAAACTTTCAGATGAAGTTTATAATTATAAAAAACTTGAAGAAATTATTGATGAGATTATCGATAAGGCAAAAAGCGATTCCAAAACATATTTGGAGTCTGTAAAGGAAGGTTCATTTGTTGTTCAGTCTAGAGAATATAGGATTTCAATAGCCAAACCTCCTTTTTCTGAAGCGATTGAAGTTACAGCAGTCAGACCTGTTGCAGACATTGATTTGGACCAATATCATTTAAGTGATAAGTTAATGGGCAGAATTAACAATAACGCAGAAGGCATTTTAATTTCAGGCTCGCCCGGTGCAGGTAAATCCACTTTCGTTCAAGCGATTGCCAAATATTATTCCGGAGAATTGAATAAGATTGTTAAAACAATGGAATCTCCAAGAGATTTGCAGCTTCCAGATGAAATAACGCAATATGCTCCTTTAGAAGGCAGCATGGAAAATACTGCTGATGTTTTACTTTTAGTCAGACCTGACTATACGATTTATGATGAGCTGAGAAAAAACCATGATTTCAATATCTTTGCGGACATGCGTTTAGCAGGTGTCGGAATGATTGGTGTTGTACATGCTACGAGGCCAATTGATGCGATACAGAGAATTGCTTCAAGGGTGGAACTGGGAGTTATCCCTTCAATCGTTGACACAAGCATTTACATTGAAGACGGTGAAATCAAAAGCGTATACGAAACAAAAATGACCGTAAAGGTTCCAAGCGGAATGAAGGAAGCTGATCTTGCAAGACCAGTTATTGAAGTTCGCGATTTTGAAACTGGAGAGCTTAAAAACGAAATTTATACATACGGTGAACAGACCATTGTAATGGATTTGGATTTAATTAACAACCCTTCACAATCACAAGGCAAATCATCAGTAGACAGCATTGCCGAAAAAGAGATTTTAAGACGAATCAAAAGATATTTGCCTAAAAAATCAGAAGTCTATGTGGAAGTCGTTTCCCCTGAAAGGGCCAACATATACATTCCCGATGAATTGGTTCCTAAAATAATCGGCAAGAACGGGAAAAGAATAGCTGAAATAGAAGAAAAGATTGGAATTTCATTAGGCGTTGAGGTCATAAATGAAAAGAAAAATGAAAATCCTTTTGAAATAGATATTATTCACACAAAAAAACAATTGATTTTAGATTTGGGCCGTGAAAATGGA
The DNA here is from genome assembly GCA_902777885.1 of uncultured Methanobrevibacter sp. Classification (GTDB taxonomy): domain Archaea; phylum Methanobacteriota; class Methanobacteria; order Methanobacteriales; family Methanobacteriaceae; genus Methanocatella. The sequence continues at coordinate 1,293 of CACYVR010000125.1, read as the reverse complement.
AGATCTAATTTTGATATTTTAATAGAAGGAGAGTATTTGCTTACTGCAACAACCTCAAAAAAAGGTGAAATTAAAATTAAAAATGGTATAGAATTATCCGATTTTATAATTGAAGCTATTGAAATGGGATTAAAGATTACTGCAGTTAAAAAGTGATTAAAATGAAAATTGGTGCATCAACATTAGCAACATTTAAAAATAGTTTAGATGATAGTCTGGAGTTTATAGAATCGTTAGGCAAAGTAGTTGTTGTCCATCCGGGTTTAATTCCGTTTCTTGCAAGAGAAATGCCTGAAGAGGTTTATAAAGTAAGTGATAATTCAATAAAGGAAATTGGAGATTACAGCCAGGATTCAGGTGTGAATACAACCATTGAAAATATGCCTGCTTTTGAAACTATGATTTATCAAGACATGAATAGATTAAACGAAACCCTTGTTGAATTTGATATGGGAATGACATTCGATATCGGACATGCCCATCATTCAGGAATATCTCCAGACGAGACATATTTTGATTCAATTAAACACATACATGCCCATGATAATATGGGTGATGAAGACTCACACCTTGCATTAGGTGAAGGCAATATTCAATTAAAAGATATCATCACTACTTTTGAAAATAAAAAATATGATGGCATATATATGATTGAAGTAAATAATAAAGATTCTATTAAAAAAAGTTTAGAATTCTTCAAAAATAATTTCTAATTTTAAAAAAATAAAAAATTAAGAGGTTTTAAACCTCTTAAGGTACAATTGTAATTGTATTTGTAATTCTACAGCCATTATATTCTGAAGTTATAATATATACATCAGAAGCTGCACCCAATCTGATATTTAGTATTGCACGACCATCTGAATCGGTAACTCTCTCATAGAATACGCCGTGAATATTGAAATTAACAGTTTGGCCGCCATATGGGTTTCCTTGACCGTCAACCAAGTATGCAATGAACTGATCAGAAACCCCATATTTTTTGACTAAATCCTTAGCAGTTAATACTGATTTTACTTCAATATTATTGGATACCCTACAACCTTTATACTCAGCAGTAATAGTGTAGTTTCCAGCTTCCAGGTTAATGTTTAACTTAGCCTGACCTAATTCATTAGTTGTACGTGTGTAGAATACACCGTTAATGTTAAATGTTACGGTTTCACCAGCACCAACAGCTTTACCGTCTTCACCATATAAAGTAACGACATACTGAGATTCGTTTTTATAGTATTTCACTAAATCACTGCTTCCAATAGTAGGTAAAACAGTAATATTATTGGAATGCATTTC
>CACYVR010000124.1 GCA_902777885.1 uncultured Methanobrevibacter sp. | reverse complement strand
GCATATATTGACCTTGCAACAACGTCACGTGTGGCCAGTTCCATTTTTTCAGGTGAATATTTAGCCATGAAACGTTCGCCATCCTTGTTTAAAAGAATTCCGCCTTCAGCCCTTACGGCTTCAGTTACAAGTACTCCCTTTTTGGATTCTGGTGTCACCATTCCTGTTGGGTGGAATTGAACCTGTTCCATATCTATGAGGTTTGCTCCAGCCCTGTAAGCTATTGCAAAACCGTCTCCATTTTTTTGAAAGGTATTGGAAGTTACAGGATACAGCTGGCCGGCTCCTCCGCTGGCAAATATCACGGCTTTTGCCTGGAAGTATATGATGCTTGAATCTTTCAGGTCAAATCCGGTTGCTCCAATTACTTGAAGGCCGTCCTGAACTAAAGAGGTTATCATTACTTCTTCAATACATTCAATATCTCTTCTAATTATTTCCTCTTTAAGAGCGTTTAACAATTCCGCTCCGGTACGGTCTCCCTGAAAGCAAGTTCTCCTGTATGTTTGACCGCCGAAAGGTCTTTGAGCTATTTTACCGTTTTCCTGTCTGTCAAATAATGCACCATAATTTTCCAAATCAATTAATCTTTTAGGGGATTCGTTAACCAATATGTCAACTAATTTTTTGTCGTTTAAATAGCTTCCGCCTTTTAGCGTATCTTTTATATGTGCATCAATAGAGTCTTTTTCATCAACAGCTTTAAAAACAGCATTATAGCCACCTTCAGCCATTCCAGTACAGCCGGATCTGAAGGACAATCCTTTTGATACTATTGTAGCTTTAAGACCAGCATCATCAACTTCAATAGCAGCTCTTGAACCGGCTCCTCCTGATCCAACGATTAAAACATCTGTTTGAATATTTTTAACTTCCATTTTAATACCTTTCAAAATATTTTATTGATAATTATTTTTGTCGTTAATAATTAATATAAATATGTTAATTGATATAATCATAATTAGAGGTTATTTAATGAAAGTAGATGGAGAAGTAACAACAGGTTTAGGAAAGGCTGCCTTTTTTTTATCACAGGATTTTTATGTTAGAAATTTCATCAAAAATTGTGGTTTTAAGCCATATCCCGGAACGTTAAATGTTATTGTTCCAAAAAAGCATTTGGATAAAATTAATAATGTTAAGGATAATTGTGAAAATATTATTAAGCCGGACGAAGGTTTTGGAGCTGTAAAATATATTGAAGCTACCTTGAACGATGAAGTCATGGGAGCTATTGTATTTCCGGCTAAAAGCGAACATACAGAAAATTATTTGGAATTCATTGCCGAGAATAAATTAAGGGATGATTTAAATTTAAAAGACGGCGATATTGTTAGTATTGAATTTTAAATCAAAAGTATTTTATATAATAATTAATAAATTTTTTTATACTTCTCAGGGTGAGGTGGAATTCCCTACCGGTGGTGATTTAATATAATAAGTCCACGAGCACAAGTAAGTGTTGATTTGGTGAGAATCCAAAACCGACGGTGACAGTCCGGATGGAAGAGAATAAGTAGATTATTTTTTAGCCCTGGTTCTAGTATCCAAGGAGACATTACTATGAATCAAGAAACAGATTTAGAAAAAGGTTTTGAAGCCTTAAGACAAGGAAAATTTATTTTAGTATATGATAATGACGATAGAGAAGGCGAAATCGATATGATTATCGCTTCTGAATTTGTAACCCCCAAATCAATTGCAACTATGAGAAATGATGCTGGCGGGTTAATCTGTAACTGTATTAGTTCAAAATTCTGTGAAAAAATTAATTTACCGTTTATGGTAGATATTATGGAAGCAGCCACAGAAAAATATCCTAATTTGGCTGAACTTGCCCCTAATGACATTCCATATGATGAAAGATCTTCATTTTCAATCTGGGTAAATCACAGAAAATCTTTCACTGGTGTAACAGACCATGATCGTGCAATGACCATTAGTGAAATGGCTAAAATGTTTAGAGATGAAAGATTTGATGAATTTGGTAAAACATTTAGATCACCGGGTCATGTCTGTCTTTTAAGAGGAGCAGTTGACACAGTTAAAAACAGAAGAGGACACACTGAAATTGGTCTTGCAATGTGTGAAATGGCTGGCGTCACTCCAGTTTGCGTTGTCTGTGAAATGATGGATGGTGAAACTGGTCAGGCAACATCATTTGACGATGCCTATAAATATGCTCAAGAAAACGATTTGGTTTTACTTAGAGGTAACGACATCATTGAAAAATATTTGGAAGAATACTAACTGTACATGTTAGTATTATCCATTTTTTTACTTTTTATATGCTCAATTATAAATTGAGTATTTTGCTGTATTTTATATGAGTTGTAAATACTGAAAACAACGTATTTTCCATCATACATACCGATTTTTAAACCGTCACGGACTTCTTTTGTAGGTTCAACCAGGGAGATTTTATCCCATGGAATTCTTAAAGTCTTGCTTTTGAGAGCCTTTTCGAAATGAATTCCGTCATCAAGGATTTTAACTATTTTAACCACTCGACGATTATTCGGAGATCCAATCTGAATGTCTCCGTTCTCGTCAAAAACATAATCTGGAATTAGACAGTTTGCTTTCCATCCCTGACGCATTTTTCTTAAAACCTGATATCTATCTTTTTTTGTTAGTTTAACACCTTGTTCGGGGCTTAAGTTAAGTGCCATTATATCACCTTATCTTTTATTTCATTAAATGGAATGATTCTATTAAATTTAACTTCCTCTGCCATATCAGCTATTTTTTCTATATCAATGGATTCTTCAACCAAATCAAGAGCTGCTTTAGTAAACAAATCATATCTTATTTCTATTTCCGGCGTAAAGCCTCTCGTTTCTAGTTTCAGTTTTCCAACACTTAATATTTCATCTACTTTCGTATTGTTTCTAATATATGGAACTACGTTGTCGAATATATTTTCGTTATATACCTTATTCAATAGTATACCTTTAACGTCTATGCCGAATCTATTCAACATGTTTGCATGCGCCGCCAAATCAACAGCTGCAGATTCGATTCCTCCCTTGTTAACTCCTGATATCAAAAGCATTGGAATATTGGATGACATTGCAATTTCAGCAGCGGAAAATGGAACTTTTTCATTTAAAAGACCTGTAAATACACTCATCACCCCTTCAATCAGTACTATATCATAATCTGAAGAGTTCAGTTTGGCTATTGTAGATTCTATGTCGCACCAGCCCAGGTGTCCGATTTTAATGGAACTGAATTCATTCATATAGTCTTTAGTCAAGTATAATCCCGGTATAATATCACGTACGTCAGGACCAACCTTTAGGAGCGCCACTTTATATCCTCTTTTTCTGAGTGCACCTGCAAGTCCCGTTAAAATAAATGTTTTCCCGGAATCCGAACCGTTGCTTCCAATCATTAAAAATTTAGGTCTTGAGTTAATCTTTTTTTGAGGAATTTTTATATTTGAACTAATTCCAACTTCTGATTGAATATATTTTTTGACTTTCTTATTTTCATTGTAAATTTCTTCAACGTTTGTTGCATCTATTTGATTTAGGAGATTTTCTACTAAAATAGGATTTTCATCTAATATATTATGTATCATTGTTCCTATAACGTTTCCATCGTCATTGCATGCACCGGAAAATATATTGTACTCTCCTGCTTCATTCGTATCTCCATAATTCATTCTCTGGACTTTGGAATAAAATAATGGCTTAGCATCACCTGTAACTTTACCGTAGGTATGCGTATGAAAACCGTCAACGTCCTCATTTTGATTTTTGGTTAAAAATGAATTGTCAAAGACTTTTGCTTTTACACGATCACTTGTTATCAATGGTGAAAATTCAACATCTATAAGACCAAGACCATCTTTTACAATTGGCACTTCGGATTTTCTACCGATATCTATCTGATTTGACAAGAGTTGAAATCCCGCACAAATTCCAATAATGGGCTTTCCCATTTTAGCCATTTTTAAGATTTCCTTGTTTAAATCCATATTTATGTCATTTGATTCAATTAATGTTCCTCCAGGTATAATTAACGCATCTAGTTCGTCACTTGCTTTATTTCCATTGACCAGACCATTTTCTTTGACTATATCTGTCGGTAATTTTCCAAATTCTTCAAATCCCGGAACTGAACCTTTTATGTAAGCTAGTCCAATCTTTGTCATAAAATAACCTCAAGTAATGCTATGGTTTTGATAATTTTTAAAGTTTTTTTAAAGGTATATTTCAAGTGTAAAATTCTACTTTAAACATCCT
>CACYVR010000123.1 GCA_902777885.1 uncultured Methanobrevibacter sp. | reverse complement strand
ATGCAAAGAAGAGGCGCAGTAAACTTGCCACTGCATGGGGGGCATCCGCCAAGATGGCTATTTTCAAGAATGGTCGAACTGTCCGGAGCATTAACATCATCCATATAGAAAAAATTATTTTTATGCTCTTAAAATACCGGCATTAACTAATTAATTGAAGGGGCAATACAATGAACATAAATTATATAAAAAATAATTATAAATTTGAAACATTGACTAGTAACCATGATTTAAATAATTTTGAATGCACATCAAAAGATTTGACAGAATTTTTAAAAAAAGATGCTTTAAAACAACAAGAAAATAAATTAAATTTAACAAAATTAATAACATGTGATAATGAAATAATCGGGTATTTTTCATTATTGACAGATGCAATACCCCTAAAAAACATTCGTGAAAAATCAACAAAATATGATATTAAAAACCAATTATCCATAAAATCAAAAAATAAATTATTGCCTGCAATAAAAATAGGACGTTTTGCAATCGATAAAAGATATTCTGGTAATGGAATTGGGTCTGATGTATTGTTAAATATTTTATATAATATAAAAAATATTTCTGAAAATAGTGTAGGTTTACGCTTTGTTGTTGTAGAAGGATATGCAAAAGCATACAAATTTTATACCGAATATAACAATTTTTCAAATTTAAAAAAAGATGATGAGAAAATAAAAGAAAAACTAGATACAATTATTGAAAAAAATCCGGAACAAACATTTTATTTATATTTGGATTTGAAAATTTTAGAATGATACTTTTCTAACAGCATCAAATCTTTTTTTAAATTGCTTATCCTTATCTGTAAGAGGTTTGTTCATTTTATTCAAAAATCTAGCTGCATCTTCACCATATAAAGTTGGTGTGTCTCCAATTGGTTTAGCCATTAAATCACCCAAATTATAATTAATGATAATATGTAATTAATTATTTAAATAATTAATGCAACGAATAGTATTCAAAATGCAAAGAAGAGGCGCAGTAAACTTGCCACTGCATGGGGGGCATCCGCCAAGATGGCTATTTTCAAGAATGGTCGAACTGTCCGGAGCATTAACATCAGTTATTATTGAAGAATATAGTTTAAATGAGTTTATTAGAAGAATTTCTAATCCTTATTGGTTTCAGGCATTCTCCTGTGTTTTAGGTTTTGATTGGCATTCCTCCGGAACAACCACAACCACAATGGGAGCGCTTAAAGAATCATTATCTCCCGAAGAACATGGAATTTATTTAAGTGGAGGAAAAGGTGCCAAATCCCGTAAAACCCCCGAAGGCATCTCTCATGCAGGAGATATTTTTAATCTTAAAACTAAAACAACCGAAAATTTAATTGAAACAAGTAAATTATCTGCAAAAATTGACAATTCATGTATTCAGGACGGTTATACACTATACCAGCACCATTTCTTTGTAACCGAAAAAGGGGACTGGGCAGTTATACAGCAGGGAATGAATACAGATAACAAATATGCACGCCGTTATCACTGGATGGGTGAAGAGGTTAATGATTTGCTTTTAGATCCCCACAGCGGAATTTCCTGTGATATGAAAACTCCAGACACCTTAAATATGACAGATAAGGAAAGCAAATCCGCACAAAAAATCAGCGTTGATTTGATTAACGATAATCCTGATCATTTAAGACAGTATTTTAAAAGAAAAGATAACCAGACACTTTTAGAGGACTTTACAATGCCTTCCCATCATCCAGTGCTAGATATGGACATTTCAGATAAGGAATTTGAAGTTTTAAAGAATGCTTGGGAAATACAGCCTGAAAATTATGAAGAACTGATTTTACTGCAGGGAATAGGCCCTAAAAAGATTAGAGCACTTGCATTAATATCCGATCTGGTTTATGGTGAACCTGCAAGCTGGAAAGATCCTGTCAAATACAGTTTTACTCATGGGGGAAAAGACGGTTTTCCATATCCTGTTGATAAAGAGACATATGACCATTCAATCCAGACCATAAAAGATGCGCTTGATCAGGCAAGAATAAAAAAAGATGAAAAATTAAAAGCCATTAAAAGATTGGATGACTTCATATCCTAACGGTTTTCATCATGAATATTTACATTTTTACCATGTGCTGTCGGTATGACTTCCAATACGGGATTTTCAAATTCCAAATCGAATTCCTTGCCATCCATCAATAAATGCTGAAAAACAGCCAAAGATGATACTTCCGAATGGGGCTGTGTTGTAACTGACACGTTCCAGTCAGCTGCCTTATAAACCTTTCCCGGAACTTTTGAACCTCCAACAATGATTAAAATGTCACTGCCGTCTTCTCTAATTTCAGGAGCAACTTCATGAGCCTGTGCGCCATACATTGTTAAGTGAACGACTTTACCGCCATCATCTTTCCATTTATTAATAATGCCCATGTAAGTATCAGTATGCTCTATTTCAAAGCTGCCTCCAAATCTTTTTGAAGTGTCACGTACATTGTCCATTAATTTGTTGTCTTCTTCACCGGCAAGATAGATTTTACTTGCACCGAATGCACGGGCTGTTAAACATACATGTGTTGTAATACGAGTATCTCTTTTTAATCTATGATCTAATCTTAAAACATTTACATTCATCTTATCACCAAATTATAAAAAATATAGGGCTATTGACATAAAAAGCAAAGCCATTAATCTTCCAACTTCATTGCTCATTCCCAATACATCACCATTTGCAACGCCAAAGTTTCTTTTTGCAATCCGAGATATTAAAAATCCCGCAACGACTGCTCCAAGCAATCCAATCAATCCAACTACTCCACCCAACAAATAGGATATAATGCCCACGATTATTATGGATAATGCATAGTTAAATGAATTTGTTGACAGAATAAAATAGCTCCCAATTCCCGGAGTCAAGGGTTTTGATGTTAATGCAGTAGTTAGAAGTGAGCTTTTAGCCACCATTTCACATATTACTATTCCAAATATAAAATTATAATCCAGAATATTGTTTATTCCTGCTATTGTCAGGCTGGCCACTAAAAATAATGTTGCTATTCCTCCAGCACCAACGGATGAGTCCTTAACAACACTTATTTTCTTTTCAGGAGTTCCATGAACCATAACGCCATCAGCCATGTCCATTACTCCATCCAAATGATTATATCCAGTAATCAACATCAAAAATGCATAAACTATAACCGATACAAAAAATGTATTCAGATGCAAGAATTGGCCACATACAAATCCACAAACAGCTGCCAAAATTCCAATGAATAGATGAATCAACGGCCAGCACCAAACCAGGCGCGTCATGTATTCAATTGATGTGAATACGTTAATCGGAAGGATTGTGGAAAATGTCAACAGTCCCAAAAAAGACCTGACCGGAGAGAAATCTTCGTCTTTGAAATAATCGTCATGTTCCATGTTTATTCCTCTAATACTTTTGACATGCATCCTGCAATGAATCCTGCGAATACCTCACTCAAACCATGAGGAAGACCGTAAATTATTCCCGGTTTTAACATATAATAATTATTAAAATTGAAATTGGCCTTTGTTCCACCAATCTGATTTGAAATAGTCAGGCCTAAAACTTCAGTAGTATATAAAAAAGAAGAACTATCATCAATATCTATTTCACGAATCCTATTTTCGGCAAAATCTTTTTCCATCCTTATTGCAATCATCAATAAAGCAATTACATTAACGTCGGCCAGTGATTTGAGTATCTGAGCTTCCAACTTTTTACTTAACTCGTCAAATAACTCAGCATCATCGACCAATTCCATGCCCGCTTCAACCAAATCCCCTATTAAAATTCCTTTAGAAACCAGGAAATCTAAAATACCGAATGTCAAATCAAGTCTTTCAAATGCTTCATCTATTGAATCCTCAATTGCTTTTTTAATATTTAATTCATCCAAACCAACTTCGTCAAAATCATATGCATCATTTTTCGGAACATTGGACAGTACTGCTAAAAAATCATTGTTGTTTAAAATATTATTTATATGGAATGGCAAATTTAGATTGGCCAAATATTTTGCTTTGGTTTTGGATATGAATTTGAATACTTTAATTAAATCTTTTTTGGATAAAACTTTATCAATATAAATAACATGACTTATATTGATTTCTGCATCGCCAAATCCTTTAGGAGAATTTGCAACCTGCAGATCATCTGTGAAATCCTGAATAATTATATCATTATCCCAAAATGTATATAGAGTAACATCATCATAAAATTTTCTAAAATAATTTAAGGAATCAGTTTCCTGAGCAATATATTGCCTTTCTTCCTGATTAAGGGATTTTTTATTAGTTTTAGAACCTTTGTTTGATTTGATAATATTCACATTTTCAACAATGTTTATTCCGTCACCGTCTGTAAAGTCACTGACGGCCAAAAAATGATTCGGATTGTTAATAAAAAGTGCATAGTCTTTTTCAATAATATTTACTCTGCCCATACTTTCACCTCAAATCTGCAATACATGATATCCCGCCAGATTCATCTTCATATACTATAACCTTAATGATGTCCCCGGCATTAATTCCGAAGTCTTGGCGGGGTTGATTTAGTAATTCTGCCAATATATAATCTTTTTTTAGTTCCATTCCTCTAACCCACATACCTTCAGGATTTAAACCTTCCTTAAAGAAATATGTTAAGAAATCATCAGGAAAATCTTCATTTCTACAGGAATCTATTTCTGAAAAGGCCCTCAATATTTCTACTTCCTGATTTTTCCTATAATTTTCAGTCTGATTTATTGCATAATTCATGTGATATTCTAAATCAAAATCACTGTTAATCAACAAATCTTTTAAATAGAATAATTCTTTACCTTTTAGGCCATCTTTTCTACAATCATCCCATTTGTTATAAGCAGAAATGAAAGCCCCTGAGTATAATCAAGATAAGGAAAAAGCAGCATTGCATTAACTTCCCTTTCAATTGAAATACTTTCAAATTCCTTTTCAAAATTTTTGAAATCAATTGAATCAATGTTAAATAATTTTTCCTGATATTCAGCGTCCTTTTTGGATTTTACAACAATCATCGTATAAAGCAAATTCCTAAAAGTCGCATCATCAAATAACATTGAATCACCAATACTATTAATACTATTTAAACAAAACTATTATTAAATGTTTATATGGCATTTAAAAATTTATCTGAGAGTAATTTTATGACAATCATTATTGACCCGCAGGGCAGCGGCATATCCGGAAACATGATTATTGGCGCATTAGTAGATTTGGGTGCCGATGAAAATAAATTAAAAGAGATAATGGAAAAATCCGCAGGCATCATTGGAGAAGTTGAAGTAAACTTTGATAAAATTAATAAAAATTGTATTGATGCTATATATTGTCATGTTGAAATGCTTGAAAAAGAAAGACATATTCATTATAACGAATTAGTCGATAAAATAAATGGCCTAGATTTAGATGAAGATGTTAAAAAAACATCCCTAAATATATTTAAACGAATAGGTATTGCCGAGTCAAAAGTTCATGGAAAAAAATTAGATGAAATACATTTTCATGAAGTCGGTGCAAGCGATGCGGTGGCAGATGTAATCGGTTCAGTCTGGGCATATTACTCCCTAAATTTAGATAAGCATAAAATTATAGGTCTTCCCATTTCCGTTGGAGGAGGCCATGTCAAAACTGCACATGGACTATTGCCGGTGCCTGTACCTGCAGTTTTAGAAATTCTAAAAGGCCTTAATTTTAAAGGAGGACCTGTTTCAAGTGAACTTGCAACACCAACAGGATGTGCAATATATGCCGAGCTATGCGATGAAATAAAGGAATTCATTCCCCTAGTTAAAATGGACAAGGTAGCTTATGGTGCAGGCAGTAAGGCTTTTGACCACCCAAATGTCTTAAGAATAATTGAATCATCAGACATTAATGAAAACGATGAGATAGATGTGATTGAAACAAATATTGATCATTTGACTGGTGAAGAAATCGGTTATCTGTTTGACGTGTTGCTCGATGCAGGCGCATCTGACGTGTCAGTAACCCCAATAATAATGAAGAAAAATCGTCAGGGCAGTTTATTAAAAGTTATTTCTAAAAAAAGCAATCGTGACAAAATAGTTAACTTAATGTTTAAAGAAACCGGAAGTTTAGGCATTAGAATAATCCCAAATATTCACAGAGGACTGTCCAAAAGAGAATTCACAAAAAAGACTTATGAAATTGAAGGCAAAACTTATGAAGTTACCTTTAAAATTGGATATGTTAACGGAGAAGTTATTTCTAAAAGACCTGAATACGAAGATTTGAAAAAAATAGCTGCTGAAAGCGGATTGAGTTTAAGAAAAGTGAAAGAGATGATAAAATGAAAAAGGCAATAGCAGTATTTTCCGGAGGTCTTGACTGTACCGTTGCAGCAAGCGTTTATGCTAAAGATTATGAAATTCATGCAATTACATTTAATTATGGTCAAAAAGGATTTGACCAGGAATTAAAAGCATCACGTGAAATCAGTGAAAAAATGGGCTTTAAACATTATGTTATTGATTTGGATTGGTTAGCAGAAATCAGTACATCCAGTTTAAATACATCTGAAGATATTCCCGAAGTTGATTTTAATGATTTGGATGATGCTGAAAAATCCGCCCAAACTGCAAGTAGCGTATGGGTGCCGGCAAGAAATACCGTTTTTACATCAATCGCCGCATCATATGCTGACTTTTCCAGACAATTCAAAAGAGTATTTAGAAAGTTTCAATGAATTATTTAAGGTAGGTTCCCCTATTGACATCAAAATAAAAGCTCCCGCAATAGATTTGGATAAAGATGAAATCGTCAAATTAGGCCATGAAGTTAATGCTCCAATGGAATTAAGCTATTCTTGCTATAAGGGAACAGAAAATCATTGCGGCATTTGTGAAAGTTGCATGAGACGTAAAAGAGGATTTCAAAAAGCAGGAATAAAAGATTTGACAAAATATGAAAAATAAAAAAAAGAAGTGTAATTAGAAATTACACTTAAATAGCTGTCCAACCACCATCTACACAGACTAATTGTCCAGTACAGAAACTTGAAGCATCGGATGCGAAGTAAATAGCAAGACCGTCGAGTTCACCAGGTTCACCGAGTCTTTGCATCGGACAATATGCAGCAATTAAGTCCATGAATCCTTCCATTTCAATACTTTCAGTGGTTAATTCAGTTGCAAATACTGCAGGGCCAATAGCATTTACAGTAATATTATATTTAGCCCATTCAACAGCTAAGTTTTTGGTTAAATTCATTACTCCACCTTTTGCTGAGGAGTATGCAGAGATTCCTCCTCCAGGGAAGATTACACGGGAGTGGATTGAACCAATGTTAATGATTTTACCGTAGTTTTGTTCAATCATCACTTTACCTACTTCAGCGCAAGTGTAGTAAACACCACTTAAATCAATTTTGATGTGTCTATCCCATTCTTCAGCACTTTGGTCAACAACAGGTTTGTTGTTACCCATACCGGCAGCAGTTACTAGGATATCGATTCTTCCAAAATGATCCACTACTTTTTTAACAGATTCTGCGATATTTTCTGGATCTCCGACATCTGTTACAGCATACATTACTTCTACACCGTATTCGTCTTCTAATGTTTTTTTGTTTTCTTGAAGTCTTTCCTCTCTTCTAGCAAATAATGCTAATTTAGCTCCTTGACTAGCATATGCTTGAGCAATTTGCCAACCAAGACCGGAAGATGCTCCAGTGACAAGAGCAACCTTATCTTTAATGTCAAAGTAGTTTTTCATCTTTTTGTCTCCTAAAAAATATTCAAAGTTTAATTTTTAAACTTCGATGATAATATTTTATAAAAATAAATATTTAAACATACCTAAAAATTAAAAAATGTTCGTTAAATTAAAAACATTCTGGACAAAAGGAACGTAATAAATAAAAAAAAGTAAAATAAGGTTATCTCTATTTGATAACCATTAAAATATCTCCAGCACTTACTGCATCACCAGGTTCTACGAAAATTTCCTCTACAACACCCTCAACCTCTGATTGGATGTCGTTTTCCATTTTCATAGCTTCAATTACAGCAATAGTAGAGCCAACAGATACTTTATCTCCAACATTAACATTTAATTTAATAACCATACCCTGCATTGAAGAATATATTCCTCCTTCAACAGGAGTGAATGGACCTTTTTCAGTTTCTTCAACTTCCATGAATCCCGTAGGCATGATTTTAACTTCAAAGACATCACCATCAACTTCAACATTATATTGTGTTGGAATTCCAATTTCTGAATCATCAGCAATTGATGGGGCTTTGAGTTCCTCTTCAACAGCTTCCCCTTTAAGGAATTTAGGAGCAATTGGAGGATATAATGCATATGTTAATGCGTCTTCATCAGATTTGACAAAGCCTTTTTCCATACCTTCTGATTTGAATTTATCGAATTCAGGTTCCAATAAATCAGCAGGCCTGCAGGTAATTACCTCTTCATCAGCAATGATTTTTTTAGAAATTTCCGGATCAACCGGCGCTGGAGGTTTACCATAATTACCTTTCATGTACTCTTTTACTTCATTAGACACAGTCTTATATCTTTCTCCACCTAAAACGTTCATAACTGCCTGAATACCTACAATTTGACTTGTTGGAGTTACAAGTGGAGGATAACCCATATCTTTTCTGACACGAGGCATTTCATCAAGCACGTCAGCATACCTGTCCAAAGCATTTTGCTCTTTAAGCTGTGAAATAAGATTTGATAGCATTCCACCAGGTATCTGATATAATAAAACATCAGTATCTATACTTTCTGAAATAGGATCAAGTATAGCAGCATATTTTTCTTTAATATCATCAAAGTATTCTTTAATATTAGTTAACTGTTTTAAATCAAGACCTGTGTCATAAGGAGTGCCCTGCAATGCAGCAACCATACTTTCTGTAGGAGGCTGTGATGTACCCCAGGACAATGGTGAAATTGCTGTATCCAAGATATCCACACCTGCCTGACAAGCAGCGTAATAACTGATTGGAGTCATACCGCTGGTACAATGACAGTGCAAATCCACAAGCAAATCAGTTTCTTCTTTTAGTTTAGATACTAATTCATAAGCAGCATTTGGTGTGATTAAACCAGCCATATCCTTAATAGCTACAGAATCACAATCAAGAGCCTCTAAATTTTTAGCCAAATCGACGAAATCATCTAAGGTATGAACTGGACTTATAGTATAACTAATAGTTCCCTGAACATGAGCTCCCTGATCTTTTGCTACTTTAATGGCTTTTTCCATATTCCTAATATCATTTAAAGCATCAAAGACCCTAAAAATGTCCACACCATTTTCGTATGACTTTTCAACGAATTTAGTTACAACATCATCAGGATAATGTTTATATCCCACCAAATTTTGTCCTCTCAGGAGCATTTGAATAGGAGTTTTATTAAATTCAGATTTTAAATTTCTTAATCTTTCCCAAGGATCTTCATTTAAATATCTGATACATGTATCAAAAGTTGCTCCACCCCAAGCTTCGACAGAAAAATAACCTACCTTATCCATTTCTTCAGCAATAGGAATCATATCTCTTGTTCTCATCCTAGTTGCAAGCAAAGACTGGTGAGCATCCCGAAGTGCAGTTTCGGTAAATCTTACTTTTGCCATATATTAAACACCTCTTTTAATTTTTTTAAAGAATTATGAATAATTTTCATACGTTATGTATTAATATATGTCTACCCATATATTTAAAAATTTGGAAAAAAAATAAAAAAAAGAAATTGAAAAATTATCTTTCTATCTCGCCAGAAATGAATTTTTCAACATTAGAATATGCTTCATCATCAGTATATTGGATTGGAGGATGTTTCATGGTGTAAGAAGAAATAGAAGTTAATTGTCCACCAATACCTCTTTCCAAACCAAGTTTACAACATCTAACTGCATCGATAACACAGCCAGCGGAGTTAGGTGAATCTTCAACACTTAACCTTAGTTCAATGTTCATTGGAACATCACCAAAAGTACGTCCTTCCATCCTGAGGAAACATAATTTATTATCATTTTGCCATGGAACATAATCACTTGGACCAATATGGATATCCCTATCATCCATTCTTTCCTTTAAAACAGACTGAACAGCTTCGGTTTTTGATTCTTTTTTAGAATCCAACCTGTCCCTGTTAAGCATGTTTAAGAAATCAGTATTACCTCCAGTATTAATTTGATAGGTTTTATCTAACTTGACTCCCCTATCCATAAACAAGTTAGCTAGTGTTCTATGGGTGATAGTAGCACCAATCTGAGCTTTAATATCATCACCAACAATAGGAATTCCTTTTTCTTTGAATTTTGCATCCCATTCATCATCACTTACAATGAATACTGGCATACAGTTAACATAAGCCACACCTGCATCAAGCGCACATTGTGCATAATATCTTGCAGCCTTTTCAGATCCGACAGGCAAGTAATTTACAAGTATTTCTGCACCGCTTTGTTTTAAAACTTCCACAACATCCACAGGCTCTTCATCACTTACAACAAATGTAAATTCATCATCATAATTAGACATGTGCTCAGCAACACCATCCAAAACATGACCCATACTTACTTTTGCATCATATTTAGGAATATCCTCTTGAAAAACAGTAGTACAGTTCGGTTTGGCAAAAATTGCTTCATCAATACTTTTTCCAACTTTTCTTTTATCCACATCAAAAGCGGCTACAACTTCAATGTCACTAGGCCCATAGCCTCCGATATCCCAATGCATCAATCCTATTGCATCTTCAGGATTTTTTCCATCATAATAATGAATTCCTTGAATAAGTGAACTTGCACAGTTCCCCATTCCAACTATAGCGATTTTAATCTTGTTCAATTTAACACCAGCTAAAAAGTAATAATATAAATTAAATAAATAATATACTAATATATGTATTACTTTACATGGTTTATATAATTATTGTTTAA
>CACYVR010000122.1 GCA_902777885.1 uncultured Methanobrevibacter sp. | reverse complement strand
CACATTTCTTCACAGATTTTACATCCCACACAGTTTTCCTGATGTATTGGGAGCGGTTCATCATTAATTACCTCATATACTCCATGAGGACAATTTGAATAACAGCTGTAACAATTTTTACATGAGGATTTTTTAGGATTGTCACATAAATACCAGCAGCAGCCCGGACGATCATTATTCTGCCTGCATATTTCTATTTTTCTTTCAACAGTAAATGACATTTAATCCACCTCCTCGCTTATATCTTTTAATGCTTTGAATACCGGACAGACAGAGTATTTTGTTCCGCCGGATTTGATTACCTCATCAATATCTTTTGTTATCTTTGCATAAGGTTTCCAAGCCAAATAATCTTCTTTATCAACAATGAGTGCTTCAGTTACAATCTCATTAGTTAATAAATAGTCCAACAATGTCGTGACAATGGAACCGTCCTGACCCTGACTATGCTTTAAAGATTTGACAGACAATACTTTTATAAAGTCTCCTATTGCTTTTGAATTGTCATTTCGCAATCCTTCAGGAATAAAAGTCCTTGGACAAACTGCAAAGCATGCATGACAATCTTCAGGACATTCCCCTTTCATTATCGGTTTTGTATCATCAATTGTTATTAGATTATCCGGACAGGCATATTCACATGCTCCGCAGAGCACACATGCTCCGATATCGATGACATTTGATTTTAAATCTAAGAAATTAGACTCTGAAATTTCTTTTGCGATTGAATCGTTGGATTTATCTCTTTGGTATAATACGGGGCGAGCCAAAAATTCTCTTTTTTCTATCTCTTCGAGATTTTTGTTTATTTTATTTTCTGCCAGTTTATTTAACAAATTGAATCGTGAATCTGTTAGTTCTTTAGCTTCAATGAATTTTTGTTCTAACGCTCCATTAACTATTTCCTCACCTTTTTCGGTTCTGATTATCAATGTTGACCAACCATCATCTGATCCTATGGAACCGATTGAAATATCAGACGTTTCTGATGTCAATTCAACACATATATTACAATTTTTCCTAATTATTCTTTTAGCTACTGATAAAGGTATTTTTACGGTTTCTCTTGTTTTTAACAATAAAAATACAAAGCCTTTATCAATTTGGAATTTTTCAATATCGTCCATTTTCAAGTCATACTCTTTTAAGAGATGTTCAAAATATTTATATGAAAAATTCTCCATACAAAATAAGCCCAGTTTAACATCAATAGGGCTATCAGTATAATGCTGCAGTTTGGATGCTGCCATAATTTCACATGGAGTTCCAACCATGGCTATTCTATGTTCACTCATTTTTTTAGCTCCTATTGTATATTAACAATTTTTTTAAAATTTGAATAATCATTATCTGTTAATTCAAACCCATATTTCGTTAAAATTTCTTTCAGCTCTTTTTGATCATCGGGCGTGATTTTATCCATAGCAGCATTTTTTCCTAAGCTTTTTACATCACCCAGGACAAATATGCTTCCCCTCATAATGGATTCGCCAACGTCATCCGTTACATCACCAAGTATTATGAGTTTTCCACCCATCATAAGCAGACCCGTCATAAATCCACTGTTTCCGCCGATTATTACAGTTCCGCCTTTCATGATTTCTCCAGTTCTTGAGCCTGTATTTCCTTTCACTATTACTGTTCCACCATAGATTCCCTGTCCTGCACCATCACCGGCCGTACCTTCAATAATTAATTCACCTTTTGTCATATTATCTCCAGCAAACCAGCCTGCATTTCCGTTGATGTGTATTTTTGGTCCGTTAACCATCGTTCCAACAAAATAACCTGCAGAACCATTGATTTCTATTTCCACATCTTCACTTAAACCAGCACAGATATTGTGTTTGGATTCCGGATTATCAATAATAAGTTTATCATGAGATGCTGCTTGTTCTTTTATGCTGCGATTCAATTCTTTTTCAGACATGCCATCTGCATCAATAACATATTCTTTCATTGATAAACCCCCATCAGATTGTGTAAGCTCTTGTTTCACCAGGATATATCTGTTCTATGTGATTAGAATCAGTGACATCATGCAATGCCATTTCTTCAGAAGCTATTGCAAAAATATCATCAGTTTCAACCATTACCCCAGGCCTGAGACCAAGTTTATCCTTTGCAATACCGATACCATTAGGCGTTCCCACCAATATTGAAAAAGGACCGTCCAAATCAATTACAGCCTGGTCTAAAGCCTCTTCTAATTTATATCCCTGATTAAGTTTATCTGCCATATAATGAACAATGCATTCAGTATCATTAAATGATTCGAATGTATGGCCTTTACGTTCTAAAGGATCTCTTATTTTCCAGTAATTGGTAATCTGGCCATTATGCACTACAGTGATGTCCGGTATGATGTAACTTTGATATGGGTGTGCATGATAACGGTCTACACCACTTTCCGTTGCAAAACGGGTATGTCCTATTCCGTGTGTTCCCATCCTGTTTTGAACGTCAAACCTCTCAGCAATGTCTTTTACTTTTCCAGTATCCTTTATCATTTCAAATGAATGTGATCCGTTTATAACTCTCACATTTTCCAATTCATCTATTTCTCCGATACATGGTTTTAAAAGAGAATACTCGTCCAGTGCAATTTTACATTTGTATATGTCTGAGTCCCCTACAGATTCAATCAACTGTTCTTCATATATTGGACTTATCTGATTCAATAGTGATTTTAAATTGTCTAATACACCTCTTCTTCTTTTTACTTCAATGTTTAATTGATAATAATTATCCGGAAAATTTAAACTGCCGTAGATTGCATAACCTGCTGAATCCGGACCCCTGTGCTGTAAAGATTCCAGCATTGATGTTAATGCATCACCTACAGGGTGAGTTTTTTTATCTTTGTATATTACACCAGCTATTCCACACATTTTTCTACCTCCAAATAAAAAATTGGTGAATACACCTGCCCAAGTTAATTTAAAACAAATCCCACGATTAACTTAAGCTGATTACCATATGCCTTAAAATAATAATCATAAATCTTTCATATGCCTTACAAATACCAATTCTAAAATTATTCCATATGCCTTAAAAAAATAATAATTCTAAAATTTTAACCTCTTGCTTTTATTATTCATTAAACTGATTCAAACCTCCAAAAATATTAAAATTGATTGGAAGTCAATAAGTTTGACCGCCAATAAAAATAAAAAGTAATTTATACATTCAAATACTCATCTCTTTCATAATCGAATACCTGTATTCTATAAGCATCCCATTCCGCTCTTTTGATAGTATAGAATAAACTGGTAATTCCTTTTTGGATGATTTCATCTTCAGTATATGCAAATAAGTTTTCTTCAGTCGGTTCACCAGGATCGATTTTATTATCCATACCATCCAAACCTGCTTCAAGCAATACTGCAAACGCCAAGTATGGGTTACATGAAGGGTCAGCAGACCTGCATTCAATTCTTGTACCCAATCCACGTGATGCGGGAATTCTTAATAATGTTGATCTGTTTTTAAAACCGTAAGCAATGTAACATGGTGCTTCGTAACCCGGTACTAAACGTTTATATGAATTTACAGTAGGGGATAAAATTGATGATAAAGCCGGAGCATGTTCCAATAATCCTCCAATGAAGTATAAAGCATCCTGTGATATTTTAGTTTCAGTATTTGGGTCGTAGAATATATTTTCACCATCTTTAAATAAACTTTGATTACAATGCATTCCACTACCATTAATTCCCAGGAAAGGTTTTGGCATGAATGTTGCTTTAAACCCTAATTTATTAACTAATGCTTTAACAGCTTCTTTAAAAGTAATAACTGCATCAGCTGTTTTTAAAGCATCTGCATATTTAAAATCGACTTCATGTTGTCCAGCTGCCACTTCGTGGTGACTTACTTCCACATTGAAATCTAATTTTTCTAAACCCAATACAATTTCTCTTCTAATATCCGTACCTTGATCCAATGGTTCTACATCAAAGTATTCAGCTTCATCGGCAGGTATGTAATTTCCTTCTTCATCTTTTTTAATAATAAAAAATTCAGGTTCCGGACCCATATTAAATTGGTATCCTCTTTTTTCTGCTAATTTTAATGATTTTTTAAGTACTCCTCTTGGATCTCCGTCATATGATTTCCCATCGGTAGTGAATATATCACATATAAATCTAGCGGTTCCTTTTGATTCAGGTCTCCATGGAATTGTTGAAAATGTGTCAATATCAGGTTTTGCAAGTAAATCACTATCATTAATTGAAGCTAATCCTGCTACAGATGATCCATCAAATAATAATCCGTCATTGACTATATCTTCAACATCATTAGCTTTTTTAAGAGGTACTGCCATGCTTTTTGGTAGCCCATGTATGTCTGAGAATTCTAACTTCAAAAATTTTATATCATTTACTTCTATTGTCTTTATAATCTGATCTAATTTGTTATTTTTTGCTGACATTTTTTCACATCATTTTTTTGAGTATATTATCCATTTAGTGAATAATATGGAAAGTGGAAACCCCCTTTTTGACTAAATGAATTTAATAAATTTTCAGTCGGAAGGAATATTCCTTCCTACTAATAAATATTCAAAATTATAATATATAAATATATTGCTTTTCAAAAAATCAGAATAAATGAATATATTTAATAATAAAAACCAATCATAAATAATTAATATAAAGGCAAATTAAAGAGGATATTATGAAAGTTGTATGTTGTAAGAACTGTGGTGCTAAATACCAACTCGATGATAATGACGATATTTCATCATTTGAGTGTTCTTCATGTGCAGGTGACTTAGAACTTTTAGAAGATTATTCTAGTATCCAATCACAAAGTTCCGGTATATTAAGTTCAATCAAATATGATAATTCACAAATCGTCCAGTGTGAAGATTGTGGATTAAAATATAAAATCAGAGCAAACGATAGTATATTGGACTACGAATGTGATAGCTGTGGAGGTTCTTTAAGATATCTTGATTCTGAAATGAATAAAGAACTAGATAACTACATTGATGAAAGAAGAAAAGAACTTAGCGAAATTAAGAAAAATCAACAAGAATTACCTGAAGAAGAACAAGACTCTGCAAATGACCGCTCCATAAAATCCATTACTGATAAACTTGAAACTTTCTTTTCAGAAGACGGAATGCAAAAAGTTGCAGAAGAGGAAATTGAAGAAGAAAAACTAGAAATCGAAGATATGCCAAAAACCGCAAGGACAACAATTCCTGAGCCAGTTTTATCCAAATTCAGTAAAGAATTTGCAGTTCCACAATCTAATGATTATAATATATTAAAAAACTTCCTTAAAGAAGAATTCTTTAAGAAAATGAGCGTATATTATGAAAATGTCCCTGAACCACAACATTCAGGAAGATTTGGAAGATTAAAAAACAAACTTATAATTAACGAACCTGGTGACGGAATCGTTTCAACGGACATGTTGGAAGATGATACTCCTGATTTTGATATAAAAAATTTAACAAAAGATCATTATATCATCCTTACAGGTCTTGCCATATTTGTTTTAAGTATAATAGAAGTTATATTAGTTAATAGTGGAGTAGGACTCGCAGCCTTATTAATAGCTATCGTCATTATAGCTTTTGGATTTTATAGAACAAAAGATACTAAAGAAACTACTATTAGAACAAGAATTATCAGAGAACACTTATTAACTTTACCTGAAGAGTATTACGTATTCTATAATGTTAAAACTCCAACATCACCTGTTGGAATAAACCACGTTGTTATTGGACCTACAGGAATCTATGCACTTCTTTCCCAAAAATACAATCCAAAAAACAGATTAAATTCTGAAAAGGAAAATATTGAATTGATTAAAGCCGCTGATGGTGAAAACGAGAAATTTGAAATTGCACAAGTGGGAAATCAAAGACGCTTTAGATACACAACAAAACAAGCTAAATTTTCACAGGACAATGCAATAAAACAAAAGGCATTAACTTTAGGTGAAGATTTAATTAATTTCCTTAATGACAATAATATCAGAAATTGTTTTGTAGAACCGTTAGTAGGTTTTATTAATAATGAAGTAGTTGTAATAAATATGCCTTTAACTGATGAAGACTTATTTATTGAAGAATTGTTGAATACAATCCAAAATACTACAATTAAATTGAATTCTGAAACTATAGACAAATGTGCAGTATTGCTTAGTAAATATTCTGCAGATTGTTCTTCAGAATTTTAATTTTTTTTCTTTTTTAAAAATAGTATGCTAAATGATAATTAATATTACCATTTAAGCAAAATGAATAATTATTCTTCTTTTAATTTATTCAAACAGAAATCCCATTTAATTTTCTCATCATCTGAAATAGGAGAAATATCGTTTGCTTTTTTAAAGAATTTATCTGCTTCAACAAAATCTTTTTTATCAAAATAAACTAAAGCCTTACCTTTAAGGGCTTCAAATGATTTCTTATCAATATTTAAGATAGAGTCATAAACCTGAAGTGCATAATTCAAATCACCTTTTAAATGAGCAGCCTTGGCAATATAAACTCTTGCATCAATATTATCCTCATTTAATGCCAAACTATTAAGTAATTCATTAATAGCATCATCATATCTTTCTAAATTAATTAAAGCTCTTCCTTTCAAATAATAAGCTTCCCAATTTAAGTCATTGATAAGTAATGCCTTATTGCAAAGGTAAATGATTCTTTGATTATCCCCAGAGTTGTTTAATTTTTTTCTAGCTCTGTTAACATAATCAATATCCATATTCAATGCTTTTTTAGAATTTATAGAAAAGTCATCGATTGCATCACCAATATCCATTTCATCAAGCATGTCAAGAGCATTACTTTTTATTTTATCAAAATCATCAATAAATTGATTAAAAATTGATTCTACAAAAAATTCTGTGTCTTCAGGACGTTTTAATTCTGTTCCACATTCAGGACAGACTTTTTCATAACCCTCTAATTTGTAACCGCACTCATAACAAAAATAAAAGTTACTTTTTTAGTCAATCATGTCAAAATCAATTAACGTATCCTTACTAATATCGACTAGAGCCGTCTTTCCGACAACATCATCAACCCTTGCAGGTGAAATTCCAGTACCTGGCCTTTTAAAGGTTATTAAATCAGCTGTGATTATGTCTCCTTTTTTAATATCCTTTGTTAAAACAATTGAACGTCTTGATGCCCGTTTTGCAGATGATTCGCATATCAATGGCTGTTTATTTTTCATTCCACTAAGTTGAGATAAAAATCCGACATTAGTTTTAAATACCATTACATCTTCTGGGTCCATTGAATGATTATGATCGTTTCCCGGAAGAGATTTATCAAGTGTGAAATGTTTTTCGATGATTTCTGCACCATAATTATAAGCAGTAGTTAAAACAAACATGTTTGAATCAGGTCGGGTATGGTCAGAATATCCTATTTCATATTCCGGGAAATTTTTCTTTTATCATTGCCAAATTAGCATCCCTATACTCAGTCGGATATGCCAATACCGAATGCATTATTGCAATATCCACTGTTGATACTTCCTCAATAGCTTTTACAGCCTGTTTTATTTCATTTAATGTTGCAGCACCAGTCAATAATAAAATTGGCTTATTTTTCTTAGCAATATATTGAATAAATGGAATATTGGTTAAATCAGATGATGATATAGGATAAATATCCATAAATTCATCAAGATAATCTGCAGATTCAAAATCCAAAGGCGTTGATAAAAATTTAATTTTTAGTTCACTGCAAAAATCCGCCAATTGACGAAATTCATCAACTCCAAATTTATCATATTTTTTAAATAAATCGAATTGAGTTTGAGATTCCTCAGACAGCAAATTTTCTGTTTTATATGATTCAAACTTAACGGCATCAATTCCTACCTTCTTAGCTTCTGAAATCATTAATTTAGCAGCATCAATATCAGAAATTTCTTCTTTTTGAGCAATATCATAATAATTTACTCCAATATCTGCAATTAAGAAAGGTTTTTTATAAAAAATTTTCATTATCTACACCTAATAATTTTGTTCAAATTGGCGAGCCCAATATTTCTGTTCAGCAACAGACCAGATATTTTCAAATCCGTGCTTTAAATCAATATGTTTCATTAAAAGACTCATTCTTTGTCTTAAATCAAAGTCCTGCCAAACTATCTTAAACTGATTAGTAATATCCTCATTGGATATTGTTTCTGCAAGCCCCATATTTATGAAACCATGTTTAGCTGATCCGAAATCATGTGTTTGTTCCCGCCCATTTTGGCAAATACAAATGCATGGAGTTCCAACAGAACAGATTTCATACATTTTACGCCCAGCAGAAGAAAATACTATATCAGCCCTTAGCATAAACTCACTAATATTTTTTACAGTATTATATATTTGAACATAATTATTTGATTCATATTTTTCAATTATTTCTGTTTTATTTGGATAATTAAACGGTAAAATAACATCGATTCTGCCGGCATATCCGCTTGCAAGGACAGATTCCAATACCCTTTCGGTTAAATTATTTTCATCATTTCCTCCAAATGCAAGCAATACATTATCAACTTCGGGACCAACGATTTTTGTTGGCTGGAAATAAAATTCATCCCTTAAAACATAATATTGATATCCGCTGTAAATATTTCCAAAACCACCATCATGTTCGTATAATGCATCAAACACGACATCAGCCTCTTCAGAACCTGGACCAATATCATCAAAGTTTATTACAAAAAAGCCTAATTCCTTTAGGCGGCATACATATTCTTTAGTAGTATCAAAAATATCGTTAACAACAATTCGAGGATTGAATTCTTTTAATATTTCAAAAAGTTCATCTTCACCATCATATACCTTAAATGGAAAGTTAAAGCTTTTAACTATGTCAATTCCTAATTGATGATTTTCATCAAGTAAAAATAATACATCATCACGCAGCAATCTTGAAGCGAGAGAAATGCATCTGTTTATTGGATCAACACCAATTTCCTCATTAGCATTGACAATAATTGCGATTTTTTTCTTATTTAAATATCTTTCAGCCAGCCACCAATCATCGTAAGAAGCAATGTCAATACCTTCTTCTTTAGAGATTTCAATCAAATCAATATTATTTCCCAAACGGGAATTTGGAGTTAAAAAACCACGCCTGGTAGCAAAGATACCTCCGGTTTCAATATATTCCTTAGGAAGATATTGCTGGTTAAGTCTTTCAGAATATAAAGGAAAATAACGATTATCAGCTTCGTTGTAACCCCAACTCAAATGTTTATCGCCAATGACTGAAATAACACTGTCAATATTCAAGTTCTCAAATTTTTCAATGGCTTTATCTAATGTTTCGGATTTCAAAAGAGGCGAAGTTGGCTGTAATGTAATTACAATATCATATTCATCAAATGCCAGTTTTTCCTTTTGAACAGTTGCGTCAAAAACAACAGGATCAATTGGAATCTGGTCTCCTGCCAAATCCGGAGAGCGTCTGATAACACTTGCTCCGAATTTTTCGGCAATTGCTAAAGTTTCTAAATCTTCTGTTGATACAACGACATCATCAACATAACGAGATGATTTTGCGATGTTAATTGCATATGAAATTAATGGTTTATCTGCGAGTAAACGTATATTCTTACGGAGAATTCTTTTTGAACCCCCTCTTGCAGGAATAACTACTAAAATTTTATTGTTGTTAAACAT
>CACYVR010000121.1 GCA_902777885.1 uncultured Methanobrevibacter sp. | reverse complement strand
AAATAAACGATTTGTTCAAACACTTTTACTTTCATTTTTCGGATGCTGCTTGTTGATTGGAGCATTGGACGGAGGATTATTTTCAACCCCCGGAATAACCGGAATATGTGGAATATTCCTAATGATTAGAAATGGCATATGCATCGAGCAGATTGTTGATTATATTACAGGAATTGATAGAAATATCTGTGACAGGTGTAAAATCATACCTCCATTTGATAGCATAAAGAATCTAATTGTGGTTTTGATAAAAAGGTACCTTCCATATATAGTGGCAGCATTAATAATCATTTTAAGATTTTCAATAGCTATTTTGGGAGCGAATACAGATTATTATGAAGTGGATGTTGCAAATCCTGCTGACAATATTGAACTGAAGGGTTTTCCAATAGAAAACGTTACCCACAGTCACAATAAAACAACATATATCATGAATTCAAATTATAATGAAATGGAACTTTTAAACGATTTAAAAATACCTCTGAACAATTCATGTGATTATTATACAGTATCCTGGAACATTTTTTCATATCTTGAACCTAACCATCCAATTACCAACCTATATGAATCATTGAAAAACTAAATTTTTATAACCATTAAAAATAAAATATTAATTAATATGATTTTAAGCATTATTATACCAACATATAATGAAGAGGAATATTTGCCATTCCTTTTAGACAGCATAAAAGAGCAGAACTTCGATGACTATGAAGTAATTATTGCAGATGCAGATTCGCAAGACAAAACTCGTGAAATAGCTGAAGAATATGGTTGTATTGTTGTTGATGGAGGTACGCCTGCAGTTGGTAGAAATAATGGTGCAAAAATCGCCAAAGGTGACTATTTACTATTTTTAGATTCAGATTTAATACTTACTGATGATTATCTCAGAGATGTGGTTTATGAATTCCAAATGGAAAGACTTGGAATTGCCATTACCCAAATGAAACCACTATCCGAAAAATCCGAAGACAAATTATGGCACAGCTTAGCAAATTGGTTTATGGTTGGTGTTGAAAAAATAAAGCCTCATGGAGCAGGATGCTATGGAATAATCGTCAAAAAAGAACTGCATGAAAACTGCGGGGGATTTGACGAAGAATTAAATTTTGGAGAAGACAGCGATTACATTAATCGTTTGGGTAGGGTTGAGCGATTTAAAGTTTTAAGAAATGCCAAAATTGGAGTTTCAACCAGAAGACTTGAAGAAGAAGGAATTCAAACACTGATTCAGCAATACGGAAAAAGTACCTTCAATGATTTTATGGGTAAAAATACAGATGCTAAAGATTTAAATTATAATTTTGAACATAGTAAAGACCGCCTAGATAAAGACAGCCTTGAAGAGTTTGCAAAGGAATCTGAAGGAATCAGCAAGATGTTTGAAAATTATGACAAATCTGCAGCTAGAATAAATACTGCAAAATCCTATTTTAAAAGAAGCAAAGTAATAAAAAATAGGCCTAAGAAAAAAATATTCTACTGCGTCTGCGGTGAAGGAATGGGGCATGCAATACGTTCCGGCGTGATAATAGACAGGATTAAAGAAAAATATGACATCTACATTTTCTCCCATGACAGAGCATATGAATACCTGAATCATAAATTTGATCATGTTTATAAAATCGGAGGATTCAACACTGTCTACATCAACAATAAAGTAAACAATTGGAAAACCTTGACAAGTGCTTTTAAAAGAAATCCAACAAACATAAAAGTAGGATATCAGGAATTATACAAAAAAGCAAGAGCATTATCTCCTGACGTTATTGTTACTGATTTTGAAATCTATGCAACAATCGTGTCAAAACTCCTTCAAATCCCATTAATTAGTCTGGATAATATACATATGATTACACAAACTCAAATTGATTATCCTCCAAATCATCATGCAGAAATGCTCAAGGCAAAAGGAGTAATAAAGGGTTATGTTGTAAATCCAAAATTCCATATCATGACCAGCTTTTTCTTCCCAAGAGTAAAGCCTAGAAAAAATGCAGTAATTTATCCTCCAGTAATACGTGAAGAGATATACAAATTAAAACCAACAACAGGCGACCACATTATTGTTTATCAAACAAGTAAAGAAAGTATTAGGCTTGTTGAGAGACTAAAAGCTCTTGATGAAAAATTTATCGTTTATGGATTTAATAAAGATGAAGTTGACGAAAATTTAACCTATAAAAAATTCAATGAAGACGAATTCTATGATGATTTGGCAAGTGCAAAAGCTGTTGTTTGTAATGGTGGATTCACATTCATAACTGAGGCGATAACTCTTAAAAAGCCGATTTATAGTGTTCCGGCAATTGGAAACTTTGAGCAAACTTTAAACGGATTTTATGTACAAAAATTAGGCTACGGAGAATATCATGAAAAGATGAGTGTTAAAAAACTCAAAATATTCTTAAAAAGACTTGATACATACCAAAATAAGTTAAACAAAGTTAAAGTATACAACAATGATGGGATTATTCGTGAATTAAAGTATCGTATCGAAAAATATTCAAAGTAAAAAAATAAGTTTTAGGTGAACTATAAAGTTACACCCATATCCAATTGTTCTGTTAATTCTTTATATCTGTTTCTGATGGTTACTTCAGTAACACCAGCAATATCAGCTACATCCCTTTGGGTTTTTCTCTCACCCAGTAAAACGGATGCAATATATAATGCAGCGGCTGCCACACCTGTCGGTCCTCTTCCAGAAGTCAATCCTTTATCCATTGCTTTTTCAATGATTTCAATAGCTTTGGATTGGGCTTCACCAGACAAACCTAATTCACTGGCAAATCTAGGAACATAATCTACTGGAGATGTTGGAGGTAATTTAATGCTTAACTCTCTTGTAAGGAATCTGTAAGTCCTACCAACTTCCTTTTTAGTAACTCTTGAAACTTCAGCAATTTCATCCAATGTACGCGGAACGTTACACTGCCTACATGCGGCATATAATGAAGCTGCAACTACACCCTCAATACTTCTTCCACGTATGAGTTTATTGTCTACTGCACTCCTATAAATAACGGATGCTGCTTCCCTAACGCTTCTTGGAAGTCCGAGTCTTGATGAATCTCTATCCAGTTCAGACAATGCGAATGCAAGGTTACGTTCGGTAGCACCGGAAATTCTGATTTTTCTTTGCCATTTTCTTAATCTGTACCATTGGGCACGGTTTCTTGCAGGAATGTCACGGCCATAAATATCCTTATTCCTCCAATCAATCATGGTACTTAAACCTTTATCGTGAATAGTGTATGTAATAGGAGCTCCGACCCTTGTACGTTTATCTCTTTGTTCATGGTCAAATGCTCTCCATTCAGGACCCATATCTACTAAATTTTCATCAATAACTAATCCACAATGAGAACAAACAACTTCTGCTCTTTCATAATCTCCTATTAACTCTGTAGAACCACATTCGGGACATACTGCTTTTTTAGTTTCTTCTTCACCATTTCTTGAAGCCCTATCTGATCTTTTTCTACGTCTAGGAGCCTGATTTACTTCTTCTGACGTGGTTTCATCCTCCTTTTTTTATGTTTTTTAGATTTTGGTTTTGATACAAATAGTTTTTCACCATAATGTCTCTTAATTTCATCCTGATTGGCTGATTTAAATAAACGAATTGAGATGTATGGTTGTTTAGTAGGCCCAAAAACATAGCTTACCTTCCCAATTTTATTGTTATTGCTGTCAAACACAATCCCACCACTAGTTGGTGTTTGAGAAGATCTTGCTATTAATTTACCAGAATTTGCTATATGCAAACTATTTCCTAAAAATTTCATGTAATCAAACTAAAATAAATCTGTATCGTTGTTATATTTAGAACATTCCAATATATAAAGATATCGATATACTTATATATAGAATATATAACTTATTTAAATAATTTTATATTCAATTCAAACCGATAATTTGAGACAATGATTTGCCAGAGTTTAACATGTCGGTTATTTTTCTCTCTTTGATTTTTATCTCAAATGTCTTTTCCATTACCTGAGTAAAAAATTCTTCAGGAATGATTACGACACCAGTTTCATCACCAAATAAAAAGTCGCCAGGAGAGATTTTTATGGATTCCAATTCCAAATCAACGTTAATTTCGCCTAAACCCAAAGCTTTACCTGCATTAGGCCTGTATCCACATGCAAAAATAGGGTAATCCATAGTTAACAAGGCATCAAGATCACGTACACAGCCATAGACCAGTGTTGCCTTAACTCCATTATTCTTAGCGCAGGTGGATGCCAATTCACCCCAGATGGCAGCATCCATATCGCTGGTTTCAACAAGCAATACATCACCATCATTAGCCTCATCAATAGCCA
>CACYVR010000120.1 GCA_902777885.1 uncultured Methanobrevibacter sp. | reverse complement strand
TAAGTGATGAGCATGATGACTGGATGTGGGCAGATATTAATGAGATTAAATCATTGGATATTACTTCATCACTTGAAAAAATAATTGAAAAAAGAAATGGTAAACTTTAATACTTCACTGAAAAAATTGTTGTGACTTTAAAAAATTATAATAAGTTATAAAAATTGTTATAATTTAAAACAAATTAATTTATATAGTTTAAAATTCAAATAAACTAATATGAATACTAAAAATAAAATAATAACAAAAATTAAACAAAAACTATATCCAATTTGGTTTTACATTTGTCTTTTAATTTACAATATAATCCAAGAATATCTGAGATTTCTCGAAGATGATTCTGGACATTTATTAATTCCATTAGAATTAAAATTAACCGATGAAGAATATAAGTTCTATCGTGAATTAGCGGTTGATTGGACAATACCCCCAATTAAAGAAGAAGATTTACCTAAAGAATTTAGCAAAAAAGCTTGTAAATTAGTTGACTTATTTAGAAGAAAAACAATTAATTTAGACTTTGAATGTATGTTATACTTTGATTATATGACCGGAGAAATTATTTACTGTTTTATTGGATATGAAGATTATATCAACAATATAATAGATGAATTCTACTTTAAAGAGAAACATATTGCTTCAATACATAATCATTCGAAAAATAGTTTATCACCCCCATCCCCAGAAAATTTTGAAATTCTAAAGATTAATTCTGAAAAATATGAGATTATATCCTCTTCAGACGGTTTATGGATTCTGGAAGCAGAAGGAAAATATGAAAAGGAATATGTGAAAAAATTCCAAAATGACATCAGAAACATTTTCAAAGTAGCAACCGTCAATAGTAAAGAAAAAAAATTCTTTGAACATGAATTAGATAGTTTATATGGAGAGTACTTATTAAAATTTATATACAATAAAACAAAAGATATTAAACTAACCAAAAAGGAGTTGTAAACCATGCCAGAACATAAAATTAATCGCATATCAAGAAATTTTTCATTTGATGAAATACGTTCCACTGATATTTACAAAAAAGAATACAGTGATGAAGAAATCTTGAAAATGAACTTAGAATTAGCTGAATTATTAGGACTAAAACTCAATATAGAAACGATGGAATTATACTAAATTTAATTAACTGAGTTATAACTATACCCTCCAAATAATCATAACCTCACACATATATCAAGAAATCTCTTTTAAATATTTATGGCCTCCGGATTTTCCAAAAACTCTTTAGAGTATTTCATCTAAAGCCTTTACAAATTCATCAATGTCTTCTTTAGTAATGATTAAAGGAGGTACAAATCTTAATACTTTGTCTGCAGTACAGTTAATTAAAAATCCTTTTTCGCGGAGTTTATCAACATATTCCGCTCCAGGTTCAGTTAATTCCAAACCAACCATTAATCCTTTACCTCTGACATCAGCGATGATTTCCTTATCTAATTTTTTAAGTTCTTCGACAAAATAATCGCCAACTTCATTAACATTATCCAAAATGTCTTCAGCTAAAATTTCATCTAAAACTGCATTTGCAGCAGCACAGACTAATGGTCCTCCACCGAAAGTGGTTCCATGGTCTCCAGGTACAAATGCACTGGCCACTTTTTCAGTTGCAAGAATTCCACCCATAGGAACTCCCCCACCTATTCCTTTAGCCATTGTCATTATGTCCGGTTTTACATCAAATAATTCATGAGCAAATAATGTTCCGCATCTACCAAAACCTGTTTGCACTTCATCTACAATAAATACGATATCTTTTTCATTACAGATTTTTTCAATTTCTTTTAAATATCCAATATCCGGGACATTAACACCGCCTTCACCTTGGATAGGTTCAACAATAATTGCTGCAGTGTTTTCTGTAATTGCATCTTTAATAGCATCAATATCGTTATAAGGCACATTAATAAAACCTTTTGGTAAAATTGCTTTAAAGGGTTCATGATAATGTTCATGACCAGTTGCTGCAAGCGTCATTACTGTTCTTCCGTGGAAAGATTCGACTGTAGATATTACTTCGCTTTTTCCAGTGTATTTAACGGCTAATTTGATAGCTCCTTCATTAGCCTCAGCCCCACTGTTTGAATAAAAAATTCTATCGAAACTGGTTAATTCAATTAATTTTTTTGCATATATTAATGCAGGTTCATTATAGTAAATACTTGAAATGTGAATGAGTTTTTCTGCTTGTTCCTGAATAGCTTTTACAAGTTTTGGATGATTGTGGCCTAAAGCATTAACCGCAATACCAGCAAACATGTCAATATATTTATTTCCATCTATATCCCATACATTAACACCTTCACCATGATCAAGCACAATTGGTTGTCTTGTGAATGTGTTAATAAAATAATTATCTTCGATTTCAATAAGTTCTTTGGTATTCATAAATAAAAAAACTCCATAAACTATTTATCAAATAGTAATTATATTAATAATAATATTTATATATTTAACAAAAGGTGATTAAATGAAAGTCGCAACAATAGAAACTGATAAAGGAAATATTGAATTGGAATTATTCCCAAATGAAGCACCAGGCACTGTAGCTAACTTTGAAAAGTTAGCCAATAGCGGATTTTATGATGGATTAACCTTCCATAGGGTTATCCCAGACTTTGTGATTCAAGGAGGATGTCCTAACGGAAACGGAACCGGCGGTCCGGGTTACACCATTAAATGTGAAACTGAAGGAAATCCACACAAACATGGAACCGGTGCTTTATCAATGGCACATGCAGGAAAAGACACTGGCGGAAGCCAATTCTTTATTACCCACTCACCACAACCTCACTTGGATGGAGTGCACACAGTATTTGGTCAGGTAATCAAAGGCCAAGATGTGGTTAATGCAATCCAACAAGGCGACAAAATGAATAAAGTATATGTTGAAGAAAGGTAATTATACCTTTCTACATTTAGTTTT
Organism: uncultured Methanobrevibacter sp.; assembly: GCA_902777885.1. GTDB lineage: Archaea > Methanobacteriota > Methanobacteria > Methanobacteriales > Methanobacteriaceae > Methanocatella. The sequence continues at coordinate 4,757 of CACYVR010000120.1, read as the reverse complement.
CTAATTATATTGAACTACCATGCCTCATAGAAGTCGTGGTAGTTCAATATCTGAAACATCAACTATTAACAGTAACTATTTCACGTTATTGTATTCAATATTATTGTGTGAGAGCTAAAAGTACTAAATATTTCGTATAATGTACGGACAACAGCTTTTATCATGATTTTAATGATTGGATGATTAAATTATTATTCTTTTTTATTTTTATAGAATAACTTTTATCACTATTTTTTTGAGGATATTTTCGCCTTTTTTGGGAGAGTGCATGTATTTTGTATAGGATTTTAGCATATTTGTCAAGGTGAAATTACTGTAACCACTCCGACAGGCGAGACTCCTGACTATGAGTATTCAGGAAACAAAATCAAGGTCAATGACTCTGTGATATTGTCGACTAACTTAGATATCGGAAAGCATCGTGAGTGGCTTCATAATATGGTCATTGATAAATTTTAGAATAGATACTGGTTTTAAGTTATCATTATAAGTTTATATTGTCAATACAATATTGCTCTATTTTTGAAAAATTGCTTTTATTATAGTTTATTCGCTTGATTTGAGAATTATATTGGATATTTTTCTATTTAAGAATTAACGATATGTTTATATATTATACATAATCATATATTATATTACTTATAAGGAGGATTTTTTTATGAGCACCATTGGCCATTTTGTATATTTCATAACTTGTGTAAAAGATTCATTGTCATTTCGTGATGCTGAAGATTTTACTGAAAAAATCAGGAATGATTTTGATTTCAGACTGAAAGTTCAAAAATTTGTTTATATTGCCAAATATTTCGGATGGAAACATTCCTACAAATATAGCTTATACATCAGAGGCCCTTATTCAAGCACATTGGCAGATGAATACTATAATGAAGATATCCTAAAATATTCTCCTTTAGAAATTGATGGTTTTGATTCTATTTCATTCAATGACTTTGTAGATGGAAAAACCATCCACTATTTAGAATCAGCATCCACAATTTTATATTATATGGGCAGTGAAAAGAATTTTACTCGCAGTGATGCAATTGAGAAATTGCAGATGATTAAACCACACATCGATTCTGAAATTGTATGTAATGCTTATGATGATATAATCAGATTAAATTTCTTTAGAAATAATAATCTCTATGAAATAATTGTCATTGATGATAATCTGGATAATGAGAAAGAGATTCTATTGAAGCAAATTAATGATTATGTGGATTATTTTGCTGATTTTGGTCAGTGCAATAACAGCATAATAGTTTCCGGGTCTCTTGATTATTTAAGTATGGTTTTAGAAAATGAAACATTAGATTTGCAAATGAAAAAAGATTTATTGGAATTATTGTCAAATTATGTTTTGGACGTTAAAAAAATATATGATTTGTGCGATGACAATCCTAAAGTATTTGAGTACATGAATCTAAATTCACTGGAAAATAAATTCAACAGGATTCAAGATTACATAAGTCAGGAATTAGGAATTTCTTTAAGACTATATGATTCTGAGTTTGAATTTGCTGGATGTGATTAAATGATTAGACTTGAAAATGAGACTCAGGTAATCTATGATGCAAATGTTATTATTTATTCACTCTTTCCTGAAAAATACAAAATACCTCTCCTCACAGCATTAGCAAAAGATTTAAATAACTTTTTATTTAATCAGGAATCTACAATTATGGTTCCTCATTTCATTATCTGTGAAATAGAACGTAAAGGATATTATAAGGTCATTGATGATTATTTTAAAGATTTGAGGCCTTCTTCAAGATTTCAATTAATGATTAAACTTAGACATAATTTTGAAAATCTCAAAAAACATGAAAATTTTTCACAGGAATATTATCAGCCTTGCGAAAAATTATTAGAATCTATCGATAATGCATTCATAGATTTTAATAATTTGGATAATATTGATGAATATTTCATGCGAAAGCATACTGATGTTTTAAATCCTTCTATTGAAGATAAAAAATTAATTCTATTTTCAAAAGATAAAGAATGCCCTATAATATCCAATGATTTAGATTTAACCTTTTTCCACGAGGAGTTGCTTAAACGAAATTTAGTTCATCAAATAATTGATTTCAAGTCTATTAATCTTAATTCTTGAGATTATAGATTTTTATCATTTGATTAATTTTCAGTTTATTCCAAATTAATGGATTATTTTGAACACTGTATACTCCGATCGTGAATTAATTTTATATGAGATGAAGTAAAATAGTATACTGTAAGCGCTAAAAGTAATAAATATTTTGTATAATGTACGGGTAACAGCTTTTATTATGATTTTTGGAGTTTATTTGATTTATTAAGCTTAATATTTATTTTTACTTATTTTAAATTAATAATCATGATTGGATGATTAAATTAATTATTCTTTTTTATTTTTATAACATGTGAAATAAGTAATAAAAATGACCTCCACTTATATTTATTAATTTCACTCGAGTGATGTTTGTTAATCATATATTTTTCATCAAATATAAAGTTTTAGTTTTTTTCAAAGCAATATTGCAATTAGAAGGTAATCTTAATGTATAATACGATATACTGGAAAATTAAACATTTTTAAAAGAGATTAATTGTTAATAGGATTTTTGGACAATCTTTTTATTGACAGATTCCTGAAAAAATTTATATAACAATAGTTATATAATATCCATAAACATTGATAAGAGGAATAGTTATGGAATTCATTAGGGAAAGTGAAGTTATTCAATGGAAAAACGGAGAATATGAAACAATTATTGAAAATAGCGTAGATGACGAATATACTTACTTATTCATTGATTATTTACCTCCACGCAAATTTACAACATACCCTAAAGATTTAGAGGATTTTGCCATCGGTTATTGTCTAGGTGAAGGTTTAATCAAAGACTATTCAGACATTAAATCAATACAATGCGACGGAACAAATATTTTAGTTACCACAACACTTAGTCATGACCCTGAAGAGGATTTAGAACAAGAGGGAATAGTTCAGGAGCGAAAAGGTAATTGTGAACATGCCTGTGTTTGCAGATTACTTGAATATCAGGGAGTAAACTCAGATAATGCCGGAGGCATAAGATCTGAACTTAAAAGCATTGAAAAAAATACCTCCAATTTAAAAATAAATGCAACCCAAATTATTAAAGACATTAAACATTTGACTGATGAAGCAAAAATATGGCAAAAAACTGCAGGAGTCCATGTTGCACAATTAAAATATGAAGATAAGATTATCATCCGTGAAGACGTAAGCCGTCACGTTGCGGTAGATAAAGTAATTGGAGCAGCATCAAAAGAAGGATATGATTTTTCCAAATGTTATATTTCCTATAGTGGAAGAATGCCTGCAGACATGTTAATAAAAGTAATCAGAGTCGGAATTCCGATAATCATTTCAAATGCGGCACCCGCATCATCAGGCATTGATGTAGCAAATGCAGGAAATATAACAATGATTGGATTCGTTCGGGACAATAGATTTACAATTTATACATCACCCGAACGCGTAAGTTTAGAAAAATAGATGAATTAAAGTTCATCTAATGAAAATGAACCCAAATCCAATAAGTCAAATGTTAAAATTTTTGGAGCTGCAGTAACCTTTCCAACACCAGTGATTACTTTAAAAGCTTCAAAAGCTTCCAAACAACCAATTATATTTGGAGTAGGACCTATAACTGGTGGAACTCCTGAAGTTACATTTTTTAAATCATGAATTACATCTTCTGTTAATTCTTTGCCTAATGAAGGTAAATTAAACATTTGTTCATAAGTTGCATCATCATCCGGTAGAAAAACAGATATTTGGCCCATAGTTCCATGAATTGCACCATGAATATAAGGAATTCCTTTATTTTTAGCTTCCCTGGAAACAATGACACGAGTTAAGACATTATCCAATGCATCAATTACGATATCTGAATCTCCAATAACTTTTGAGATATTATTTTGATCAACATGTTCATTAAAGGTCGTGACTTTAACATAAGGATTGATTAATCTGACTTTTTCTTTAGCCACATCACTTTTAACAAGACCCAAATCAGAAATGGACGCTAATGTTTGTCTATTTAAATTTGATAAATCAAAAGCGTCCTTATCAACTAAAACAAGTTCTCCAATACCCATTCTAGCTAACATTTCAATAATTTCACCGCCAATTCCACCGCAACCAATGACAGTGATTTTAGCATCTTTAAACCTTTGCTGTTCACTTCTTGTAACAACACTCATTTGTCGGGATATTATTTCCCAATATCCATCACCTATATATCTTGTTGGCAATTTTTCACCTCATAAACATTTTTCCCATTAAATAATAGGAAAAGACATGTCAGTTTTATTTTTTAATAAAAAAACAATGGAAAAAATCACCATGAAATTAATTGTATAACTTATGATATAAATAGTTTTTTTGAAAAAATATTTAAGGGAAAAAATATAATATAACAATTGTTAATTAATTAAGATTATAAAATTTAAATGCATATAAAAGGTGAATTAATGAGTTTTATTTTAAAATTTAAGGATATTGAAGAAAAAAGAGAATTAACAAGTGAAAATTATACAATACGAGATTTATTAAAGGATTTAAATTTATCAACCCAAACAATTGTAGCAAAACAAAATGGAGAACTTAGCATAGAAGATAATATATTGAACTACCACGACTTGTAGAAGTCGTGGATTCCTGGAACATTTAAACCAGGCCAGCCCCGTTGTCCCAACGGTTAAGAATGTTTATTGCCGCATTT